>NZ_AQOQ01000020.1:0-67715 GCF_002888555.1 Alcanivorax sp. MD8A
TTCACTGTTAACTGTTAACTATTCACTAACCCCATCAATCCACGCCTGCGTCGGCACATACCACCACGAACTCATTACCGGCCGGCTGAAGTCCAGCAGGCGGTCACGGACGGTATCATCCGCAATACCGTACATGCGACGCAGCAGGTAATCGTGACGGTCAAGCTCGCAGGCAAAGGCCACGAAGTAGAGGCCGTGTTCAGTGGTGTCGCCAAAGGGCACCGAGCGGCGCCACATCTTCTGGGGGACGCCATCACGGTCCACATCGGTGCGCCCCACGTGGGAATCATCCGGCATCTCTTCCGGGGAGAACTCCACCGCATCCGCTTTGGTCCGGCCAAACACCTTTTCCTGGTCAGGCACGGCCAGCGCGTTGAAGGCCTTGAGGTCGTGAACCCACTTCTGGGTCAACAACCAACTGCCCCCTGCCCCCGGATGAGGTTCGGCGATGAAGGTCGCCTTTTCCGCTTTCTCGCCGGTGGGGTTGCCGATTCCATCCACAAAACCGGTCAGGTCACGCATGTCATGATAGACAAAGCCGTTCAGTTCCAGCTGGGTACTGAACGCTTCATCCACCTGCTGGCGCACCTTGAGTCCGGTATCGAACACATCGCTGCGGCTCTTGCCTTGTACCCAGACCCACAGGTCCCCCTGGGTTGCCGGCACATGCCCCTCAAGGGAAAAAGGCGGAAAGCTGAAGCGAGAGTCGAGACGGCTCCACAGCTCCGGCCCCAGCGCCAGCATTACCGGCGTCTGCTCGCTTTTCAGGGCATTCAGTGCAGCCAACGCCTTACGGATGACCTGTTCATCCCGGCCACTGCCAAGACTCAGCTCGAAAAAAAGATGGTACTGATAACTGCGATCGAAGATCCCCGCTTGCGGTGTAGACACCTGCGACTCCTTGGATACCCGGGTAAGCTCGACAGGCATTTTAGCAGGCAACGGCGCTAACCCGTAGCCATAGTGTGGGAAAAGGGCGCATTTGGCAGCCAATTTGAAACAAATTGAAATATCCACTGGTGTTCGCGCCAGCCCCCTTTCGCTAAACTTGGCGCACATTAGTCACCTGATAGCCACTATGAATCCTTGGTTTGGCCTGGACCGACTGGCCTTTTTCCTGATCCGCATTTTCTTGCGCTTGTGTACACGTGCTAACGCCCTGCCCGGCAATGTGGATGACCTGCAACTGGCCCCCAATACACCGGTGGTCTATGTGCTGCGCGAACGCTCGGCATCAGACGCTGCCGCGGCTGACCAGTCTGCGCGACGCCTGGGGCTTTCTTCCGCACTGGGCGGCTTGACGTTGGGGCAGACGCGCCTTCGCCACAGCTATTTCCAGCTCTATCGTCGTCAATTCGGTAATCGCCGCCAGCGCAGTCCGATTTCCCCTCCGCGGTTGGAAAAACTGGTGGCCGCGCTTCGCGCAACACCCGGCGCGGATGTGCAACTGGTGCCGGTCTCAGTGTTCTGGGGGCGACGCCCCGAGAAGGAAAGTTCATTCTGGCGCCTGTTGTTTTCAGATAACTGGTCCCCAGCCGGCTTTATCAAGAAATTTTTCATCATCGTCACCCAGGGGCGCCAGCTGTATGTGCAGTTCAGTCGCCCCATGTCCCTGCGCAAGCTGGTGGATGAATGCGAGACCGACGAACAGGCCGTACGCAAGGCATCAAGAATTCTGCGGGTCCATTTCCGTCGCCAGAAAGAGGCCGCCATTGGCCCGGATCTCTCTCACCGTCGCACCCTGGTCAACACCGTAGTAGACGACCCTTCCGTTCAGGCCGTCATTGAGGAAGAGTCCCGAAATCAGGGCGTCAGCAAGGACAAACTGGAGGCAAAAGCCCGCAGTTACGCGATGGAGATCGCCGCTGACTATTCCCACACGGTGATCCGTTCCCTGGAATTGTTTCTGAACTGGGTCTGGAACCGGCTGTACGGCGGTATCCGGTTGTACAACATGGACAACCTGACCAAGGTCGCCGGTGATCACGAGGTGATCTATGTGCCCTGTCACCGCAGCCACATCGATTACCTGCTGCTGTCCTTTGTGGTTTTCCGCAACGGCCTTGTGCCCCCGCACATTGCCGCAGGCATCAACCTTAACCTGCCCGTGGTGGGCACCATCCTCCGCCGTGGCGGTGCCTTCTTCATGCGTCGAAGCTTCCGCGATAATCCGCTCTATGCCAGTGTGTTCAGCGAATACCTGCACACGATCACTGCCCGTGGTTTCTCTATCGAATACTTTGTCGAGGGGGGGCGTAGTCGCAGTGGCCGGATGCTGAAGCCTCGCACCGGCATGCTCGCCATGACACTGCGCAGTTTCCTGCGTGACTCGCGCAAACCCATCGCCTTTGTGCCCGTCTATATTGGTTACGAAAAAGTGATCGAGTCCGGCTCGTATATCGGAGAGTTGCACGGCGAAAAGAAACAGAAAGAATCCATTTTCGGGCTGATGAAATCCCTGTCTGTCTTACGCAGTTACTTTGGTCAGGTCCATGTGAACTTTGGCGAGCCCATCAAACTGGTGGACTATCTGGACCAACATCACCAGAACTGGCGTAACGAGTCGCTTGGCGCGACAGAGAATCCTCCCTGGTTCAAGCACGTGGTGAATGAACTCGGCCAGGATGTGGTGGAGTCCATCAATGCCGCAGCAGTAGCCAATCCCATCAACTTGTTAAGCCTTGCCCTGCTGGCCTCGCCCAAGCACACCATGGATATCGGCCAGCTTCACCAGCAACTGAGCCTGTACATCGATCTGCTGAAACTGGCGCCGTACAGCGAGACGGCGGCACTAGGCTGCACTGATGCCCAGGAAATCATCGACTACGGGCTGGATAACGACTTCCTCATTCGCATCAAGCACCAGCTCGGAGATGTGGTCACGACCGATCAGAAAAGCGCCCTGCAAATGGCCTACGTGCGTAATAACAGCCTGCACCTGTTTGTACTTCCCGGACTGGTCTGCTCACTGGTGATGAACGCCCGCGAGATCCGTATGGATGTCTTGCAAAACATGGTGCATCTGCTCTATCCCTTCCTTCGCAATGAATATTTTCTGCATTGGGAAGAAGGTGAAGAACTGTCACAGGCAGTGGAGAATGTGGCGTCTGTGCTGGAGAGCTGCAAGCTTGTCCGTCGCCAGGGTGACAGCCTGATGGGTGCTGCCCTGCACACCCACGAGGCAGACATGCTCAACCACCTGGGCAAAACCGTACTACCGTCGCTGGAACGCTACTACCTGACCATTCGCCTGCTGGTGCAGCGGGGTTCAGGAATGCTGACCGCAGACCAGCTTGGCGAGCTGGCACACCAGACCGCTCAGCGGCTGTCGCTATTGTATGAGTTCAACTCACCGGAGTTCTTCGACAAGGTGGTGCTCAAGCACTTTATCAGCCAGCTATACAGCACCGGGCTGGTGACGCCGGACGACTCGGGGCAACTGCTCTTCGATAGCAAGCTGGAAGCGCTGGATGATGAAGCCCGCCGAATTCTCAGCGCCGACATCAGCGATGCCATCCAGCGGGTAACCCGTCTACAGGCTTGATCCCTTCACCTTTACGTTGTCGGCGCCCTACCCGTACGGGGCGCTGACAGCGATCTGGCAACATCAGAACCGATACAACAACGCCAGGGTGTAATTGAAACTCTCGAGTTCCAGTTCCATGCCTTCCGAAAAAGGCACACTGACCCCCTGCTTGAACGCACGGTCTTCCGTGGTTACAGAGCCCGCATTCAGGTAGTAAATCGACAGGTCTGTACTGATGTGGTCCGAGAACCAGTACATCAGCCCACCTCCCAACCGAATGGCCCAATCCGTATCATCGCTGTCGTTGATCGTGGCGCCCGTGGTGGGAATCCGGGTGCTGACCTCCTCGAAACGATTTACCGCCAAGCCCAGACCAGCGCCGATATACGGATCAAGGCGTCCTCCGGCATGGGCATCCTTAAAGTGGAAATAGCCATTCATCATGAACACCCGGCTGTAAACATCCGCCGTGACAGTTCCGGTCACTGAATTGTTTCGCGTGTAGGTCACCCGATCCGTATCCGCGTCCCCGAGACCCATGTCCAGGGCCAATTCGGCGCGAAAATGCGGTGTAACGAAGTAGCCCGCGCTAAAAACTACAAGTTCGTCCGATCCCGGGTCGTAGTTTTCCATGCTGATCTGATCGTAACCGTAATGCTTGATGGACATCTCCTGGCTGCGGAAATCGGAATACCCATAACCAAGCCGAACGTAAGCGTCCCCCAACGCCTGGGATGACACTGACAGCGCGAACAGCCCCACATAAATCCCCTTCATGGCCTTCTCCAAAAAGAGTGAACCAGTTATCAATACAACGATTGCTGGCACACTGACCATCAGGAAATGGAGAGCAGATCAAATAATGGAGAGAAGGAGAAAAGGCGCCGGAGAAATTCCTAGCCCATTAGATAAACATCAAAACGCACAGCCTTACCCTTCTGGCTAAATCCCGGCGTTTTACCGGCCAGATCAGGCGCCTTGCCAGGTCGTTTCACAACGACCCTGTGCGGCTGCAATGACATCGCCCAGGCAAGCAGGGCCTCTTCTTCTGCCGGTTGAGGATACGCACACAACACCTGCAGCCAGCGCAAATCTTTCTTTACGGCGGCGCTTTTCTCGCGGGCAGGAAACATGGGATCGAGATACACGGCATGCCAGACATCCGCTGGTACCTGGACACTGTCCTGACACGGCAGTAGCGTCATCTTTGCCGACAGGGCTGGAGGCGCTCGGCGCAGGCCATCTTCCAGCATGGCATGGATATGAGGGGAGCGTTCAACAAGAGTGACATCAAACCCCGCCTGCGCCATCAGCGCAGCATCACGGCCAAGCCCGGCCGTCGCATCAAGGATCTGGTGACGGTCATCGCGAGGCTTGCCCAGCGCCTTGATCAGGCGCTCGTGGCGCACCCGTTCCGGGCTCAGCCGGTAGCCTTGCTTGCCATCGGTAAAATTCACGCTGAGCGGCGTTTCCTTACCCCCGGGGACCCACAGTGCCAGGGCATCCTGATACCAGCCCATGACCAGTGAATGGCCCTGCGCTTGCGCCGACAGCTCGTCGGCAACGGCCTGACCGGGTAGCCCCTCCGGGCAACCCGGTAATAACCCCAGTGCCGCTTTACTCACCGAGTCAGGCCAGCCATGCCAGCAGCGCCACACCCAGGATCAAGCGGTAAATCACAAATGGCAGCATGCCGATACGCTCGAGCAAACGGATGAAGAACACAATGGTCAGGTAGGCCGTTACTGCACTGACACCCGCTCCCAGGGCCATCATTCCCCAATCCACGGGCAGTTGTTGTTCCAGCAGATCCTTGCTCTTGAGCAGCGCGGCACCAAGAATGACCGGAATGGACAGCAGGAAGGAAAACCGGGCCGCCTCCTCGCGGCGATATCCCAGCGCCAGCGCAGCCGTAATCGTGATACCACTGCGCGACGTGCCGGGAATCAGCGCCAGGGCCTGGGCGAAACCGATCAACAATGCCCCCGCCACACCCAGGGTTGTGAGCGCCCGGGAGCGCTTGCCATAGGCATCGGCCAGCCACAGCAACGCGCCGAACAGCAAGGTGGTAATCGCGATCACCAGCGCCGAGCGCAGTTCGCGTTCAATCCAGTCATCGCCCAGAAAACCAAACACCACCGCAGGAACCGTGGCAAGCCCCACCAGCAATGCCAGTTTCAGATCCTGGTTCATGCGTCGTTGACTGACAGCCTGCCCCGCCCCACCCAACATGGCGAGCAGGTCACGCCGGTAATAGGCCATTACCGCCACCAGGGTGCCAACGTGCACCGCCACATCAAAGGCCAGGCCCTGATCCGGCCAGCCGAGGACTTCGGAAGGCAGAATCAGGTGCGCCGAACTGGAGATGGGAAGAAACTCGGTCAGCCCCTGAATAAGGGCCAGCACCAGTGCCTGAAACCAATCCATGGAAAATCCTTTCTACTACAATTAGGAAAGATCAGCAGGCATGCCAGAGACATGCCATGCATTTATTTTTCGCTGGCGGTTACCTTGTAGCCCTGTAAAAACTCAGGGGGCATGCGCCGCGGTTTGCCAGAATCCAGAGCGACACAGACCCAGCGGGTTTTGCCTCGCAACAGGGTCACGCCATCAGATTCGCGAATGATCTGGTAGCGACGGGTAATGCTGATTCGCTGATCATTCTCGATAATCCAGGTTCCCACCTGCAACTTTTCCCCTTCGAAGGCTGGCGCCAGGTATTCCACTTCGGTGTGGCGGGCGACCATGCCACGATTGAGCTTTTGGTAGAGATCCCAACCGAGCCCCAGCACGGTGGTATGGTGCCAGGCGATCTGCTCCATGAAGCGCAGGTATTCGGTATTGTTTACATGCCCCATGACATCAATGGCTTCAGCAGGCACGGTCACATCCAGCACATGGACGTTGGGCAGATCCCAGTTACTCATCGAACAGCTCCCTGTATCACCTGGTCGCGAAGGTAAACCGGCTGTGCCAGATCAGCACTGACGCCTTCGCCACGCTCAAAGCTAGATAATGCCAGCACCGCTACCGCTTGCGCATGGGGGTGGGCGTCAGGAATGCAGCGGCTTGCGCCATAGCGCGCCAGCAATGCTTCCTCGTGTACCAGTCCAGAGCCTGCGATAAGCCAGTCGTCGCCGTCCAGTTCGGGTAACGCATCCGGGCGAAACAGGCCATCCTCAAGCACGACTGCCTGCTTGCCGTTTTCAACCCGATAGGCACCGAGATAGAGCTCTCCCATGCGCGCGTCAAAAACCGCAATCACCTTCGGGCTGGGCGCCAGGGTCTGCACGCTCAAGGCACAGGCAGCCAACGTCGACACCCCAACCACCGGCAGGTCCGCTGAAAACGCCAACCCCTGCGTCACCGCCGCCGCCACTCGCACACCCGTAAACGCGCCGGGGCCGTGGCCAAAGGCAATGCCGTCCAGCTGCGCCAGCGACACACTGGCTTCCGCCAGCAACGACTCGACCATGGGCAGCACCAGCTCGGTTTGCTTGCGTGGTGCCATTTCAAATTTTTCCAGCACCTCACTGCCATCCAGCAGTGCCACGGAGCAGGTTTCGCCCGCTGTTTCCAGGGCAAGAATTCGCGTCATGATTGTGCCTGTTCTGTCTCCTGCCCCTGCCGGGCCAGGTAATCGAAAAATCGCTTCACCACATCCAGCTTGCGGGTGCGGGTCATGTTCGGGAGGCTGTTGACGAACAACTTGCCGTAGCTTTTGGTCAGCAACCTCGGGTCAGCCACCACCAACAACCCGGTGTCCTTCGGATCCCGAATCAGACGCCCCGCGCCCTGGCGCAGAGCCAGCACCGCCTGAGGCAACTGATAATCGCGAAACGCATTGCCGCCATTACGGTTGATGTGCTCAATTCGCGCAGCGGCTACCGGATCGCCGGGCGAGCCAAAGGGCAACTTGTCGATAATAACGCAACTTAGCGCTTCACCGCGGACATCAATGCCTTCCCAAAAGCTGCTGGTGCCCAGCAGCACCGCATTGCCTTTCTCGCGAAAGGTTTCCAGCAACTCCCGCCGCCCGGACTCACCTTGCACCAGCAACGGATATTCCAAACGGGTGCGCAGGATAGCAGCCGCCTCACGCAATGCTCTGTGACTGGTAAAAAGGAAAAAAGTGCGACCGCCGGCCGCCTCGATTACCGGAATCATCTGCTCGGTGAGCTGACGGGTATAATCCGGGTCCTGGGGAGGCGGCAGCCCTTCTGGCGCATAAAACACCGCCTGCTTCTTGAAATCGAACGGGCTTTCCAACCGCAGGGTATCGGCGCTATCCAACCCCAACCGTTTCTGGATATGTTCAAACCGCCCTCCCACCGACAAGGTGGCCGACGTGAGAATCCAGCTGCAAGGATGGCGCTCGCGTTGGGCCCGCAACTGGGCGGCCACCGATAAAGGTGTGCTGTGCAGCACCGCCGTTCGCTTGAAGGTTTCAAACCAGTAGACCCGGTTAGGCTGGTCTCCCTTCAGATAAGCCGCCAGACAATCCACTTGCTCACTGGCCCGGCGGGCACAGGCCTCCATGCCACGGCTGGCCTTGGCCAGAGGCCCCAAAAAGACTTCCAGCTCACGCAGCGCAGTCAGCAGGGCATCGCCCGCTTCAATCACCGCATCGGACTCGCACACTTCCGACCAGGGTGCTCGCCGCTCCATCTCCCCCAGACTCAGGCGCAGGTCCATACAGCCCTTGTCAACTGCGGCAACCAGCTGGTTCAAGCGAGCAAGATCCGCGGCCGTATGCCCCGCTTCAGATAGACTGTCACGGCCAAGCTCCTGCACCTGTCGGGTACTCAGGGTATCGCCAAAGAACGCCGCCGCAATTTCAGGAAGCTGATGGGCTTCGTCAAAGATCACCGTATTGGCGCTGGGCAACAATTCCGAGGCAGCACCACTCCCCCGCAAGGCCGCGTCAGCAAAGAAAAGGTGATGATTGACCACCACCAGATCGGCTTCCTGGGCTTCCTTGCGGGCTTTCATCAAGGGGCAATCCTGATAACTGGGGCATTCCGTGCCCAGGCAGTTATCGGCGGTGCTGGTGACCCACGGCCAGATCGGCGCATCTTCTGGCAGTTGCTGCAATTCAGCGATATCACCGGTACGGGTCCGCTTGGCCCAGTGTGCGACCACCTGCATTTGCTCAGCAGTTTCACGGGTAAGAAAACGGGCTTCCTGCTGATGGAGCTCCATACGATAAGGGCATAGATAGTTGGCGCGCCCTTTCAGCAAGGCCACCTTGCGGGGCAATCCCAATGCCTTGCGCACCAATGGCAGGTCTTTGAAAAACAACTGGTCCTGAAGGCTTTTGGTCCCCGTTGACACCAACGTAGGGCCTTCAGAAAGCAATGCGGGTACCAGATAAGCCAGGGTTTTGCCGGTGCCGGTCTCCGCCTCTACCATCAAGGTGGAGCCCCCACCAATGGTGTTTTCCACCGCGTCAGCCATTTGCAGCTGGGGCTCACGGGGCTGATAGCCCGGTAGCAGCGGCGCAAAACGGCTCAAGTCGGTAAGATGGGAACGGGCACTCTTCACGTATTATCCTGGATTCGGCGCGTGCCAACAGGCCATGGCACGGCCGCAGAGCATAGCCGATTCACGGGCGGAACCCAACGGACACACGCCATGCATGACTACACACTCATTATTCTCGCAGGGGGTAAAGGCTCTCGGGTCGGGGGGGCCGACAAGGGATTGCTTGAGGTGGATGGCAAGCCGTTGATTGCCCATCTACTGGAGCATCTTGCGCCTCGCCCGCAGCGGGTCGTGATCAGCGCCAATCGTAATCAGGCGCTCTACCGGCAGTGGGCAGATCAGGTGGTGGAAGACTTGCGGCCGGATTTCCCCGGGCCCATGGCCGGGCTGGAAGCAGCATTCCAGGCCTGCGAGGGGCTATGTCTGTGCCTGCCTTGCGACCTGCTTCAGCCTCCCGCCTCCATGGCCGCAGATCTGCTGGCCAAGGCGGCCATTGGACATGTCTGCGTGGCCCAGGACCCGATACGACGCCAGCCCCTGTGCCTGTCTCTGCACGCGCAGCAGTGGCGCACCTCTCTGACGGACTATCTCGACAACGGTGGACGCAGCGCCTATGGCTGGCTGGAGACTCTGGCAGTACAGCCCGTGGCGGTCGGCACCCCGCTGCAAAACCTGAATCATGCGCAGCGACTGACAGACAGCCCTGCCCCCTAGCAGGCTGTTGAAAGCCCATGACCCAAAACAACAATGCCCGCACGAGGCGGGCATTGTCAGGTGTTAACTACCGAAAGAATCAGGCAGTCACGTCCTGGATCTGCTTCATCAGGGCAACCTGATCCGCAGACGGCTGAGCAGTCTGCAGCGCCATCAGCTTGCTCATGTCGCCTTCGATGCGAATCTGGCCACTCATGAAGCCCTGCATGCCAGCAGACTGGTCACCTTCGATGAAGATGCGCTTGGCCAGATCGGCCGGCAGAATCATGGTGGTCGGCGCATCAGCGTGATGGCCTTCCTCGATCATGCCACCCACCAGGGCCAGCTCCTTGTCACCGCCGTCAGCAGACACGGTGATGTTGATCACCAGGTCCGCCAGGGCAGCCGGGGCCTCAACGTTGCCAGCACCGTCACGCAGTTCCTTAACTTTTGCAAACCACTCGTCAGACAGAAATTCCAGGCTCATTCTTATCTCTCCTTAACTATCGTTATGGCTTCGACGCCATCTCGTTACAGGGCAGGTTACACGCAGCCAATTCAAACGAGCGTTCGAAACTTACCCGTACCTTATACAAAGCCCCGGGGGGTGGCAATAGCCCTTCTGTGCTCTGATAGGGACAAAAAAACCCGGCGCAGGGCCGGGTCTTTTCTGTCTGCCACGGGGCAGAATCAGAGGTCGTAACCCCGTTCCTCGTGCAGGGCAATATCCAGCCCCTGGGTTTCCTCATCCCCGTCAACACGAAGCGTCGAGAACAGCCCAACCAGCTTGAGCAACACCCAAGTCACGATCGCGGTGTAAACGAAGGTTGCCACCACGCCCAGCGCCTGGACACCAAGCTGGTCCAGCATGGTGTACTCGGGCTTGGCAAAACCGTACCCGGAGAACAGCCCCAGTTCAGTGGACGCAAACACACCGGCAAACAAGGTACCGAGAATACCGCCGACCCCATGCACCGGGAAGACGTCCAGAGAATCGTCGATCTTGAGTTTGTGTTTGATGAAAATCACCGCATAGAAGCAGATCACACCAGCAGAAAGACCAATCACCAGTGCCGCGGCCGGACCAACAAAACCCGATGCCGGGGTAATCGTACCCAGCCCGGCAACCATACCGGTGGCGATGCCGAGTGCGGAGGGCTTGCCGAATTTCTTCCATTCCATGGTGATCCAGGCCAGCGAGCCTGCAGCAGCGGAAATGTGTGTTACCAGCATGGCCATGGCGGCATCACCATTGGCCGCAACCGCAGAGCCCCCATTGAAGCCGAACCAGCCGACCCACAGCATCCCTGCGCCCGTCACCGTCATGGTCATGTTATGCGGCATCATGCCCTGGGTCGGGAAGCCCTTGCGGTTACCCAGCACCTTGGCCGCCACCAGCGCCGCCACACCGGCGGTAATGTGGACAACGATACCGCCCGCAAAGTCATACACCCCCAGCTGAGCCAGCCAGCCGCCGCCCCACACCCAGTGACAAACCGGAATGTAGACCCCCAGCAACCACAGCACCGAAAACGCCAACATGGGACCAAAGCGCATGCGCTCGGCAAAGGCACCGATGATCAAGGCGGGCGTGATAATCGCAAAGGTCATCTGAAACAGACCATGCAGGCTTTTTGGCAGAGTCCCTTCCAGACTGTCGCGGGTAATGCCGTCGAAGAACACATGCTGCAGCCCGCCAATCCAGGCATTCATGCTGCCGCCATCGGAAAAGGCCAGCGAGTAACCGGCAATCAGCCACACCAATGACACGGCACAGGTAATTGCAAAACACTGCATCAGCACCGACAGCACATTCTTGCTACGCACCAAACCACCATAGAACAGGCTCAGACCTGGCAACGTCATGAACAACACAAGCGCGGTAGCAGTGAGGATCCAGGCGGTATCGCCGGTATCCAGGCCTTCCGCCATCGCCAAGGAAGGCAGCGTTAACAGTACAGCAAACAGTTTTTTCATCAGTCCTTCCCCTTTAGATGGCTTCCTGACCGGTTTCCCCGGTACGAATACGAATAACCTGCTCCAGATCGCTCACGAAGATCTTGCCGTCACCAATCTTGCCGGTCCCGGCGGACTTCATGATGGCCTCAATGGCCTGATCGAGCTGGTCTTCACGTACCGCCAGCTCCAGCTTTACCTTTGGCACGAAATCCACCACATACTCGGCGCCTCGATACAGCTCGGTATGCCCCTTCTGACGACCGAAGCCCTTCACCTCGGTAATCGTCAGCCCCTGAACACCCACCTGAGCCAGCGCATCGCGCACGTCCTCAGCCTTGAACGGCTTGATTACCGCAGTCAGCATTTTCATGGTTGTCTCCTGATCCTCATCAATCCTCAACGTGAATGCACCAACACAAACCCGTGTCGGAAATATGCACCGCATAAGGGCATACAAGAATCAGGCCACTTAACAGACAACAGAAAAACAATAGGTTAGGGAAGAAAAGGATTCTGGCTGCACTATATGCGAGCAATAAATCACATCTCGCACCACAATAATGCACACAAACAAGGAAAGAAGGAGGCCCGATGGGGCATTTTGGTGCTGCCGGGCGGGCATCACAGTAGTCAGGGATCGGAAAAGCACCAATATCAGGCGCAACCGGAGACAGTTGCGCCTGAGAGAAACATGCCTAGTACAGGTAATTGAACATCTTGCGACGGTATTCGCTGGCCAGCGGGTCACCCTTGGGCAGGCACTCGAACACTTCCAGCAATGCGCTGCGTGCTACGCCATCCTTGTAGTCACGGTGGTCACGAAGCAATACCAACAACGATTCCAGACCCGCCTTGAACTGCCCGGCAGCCGCCGCCTGCAGACCATGGGCATAGAGGTCTTCTGCTGTGGGGCTGGCAGCAATCCGCGCCTCCAGATCCTTCAGGCTCTGCCCTGCCCCTTCCAGCTTTTCAAGCAAGGCAAAACGGGCTCGGAACGGACGCAGCGGCTCGGCATCCTCGGTCACTTCCGCCAACACTGACTGGGCGTCATCCAGTTGCCCTTGACCCAGCAAGTATTCCACCAGTAGCGCGCGAATGGCGTGCTTGTCCGGCGTCTGTTGCAAGGTCTGCCGCAGAGCGGCTTCCGCCTGCTCGCCATGGCCAGCCTCAATGGCCATCCGCACCTGTTCGATAAAGCCCTCTTCTTGCTGCGCTTCGGCGGCCTCGGGATCAACGATGGGGGCCAGCCACTCTCGCAACCCGGCTTCGGTTTGTGGGCCGTCCAGTTCATTGACCAACTGCCCCTGGAACACCAGTTTCAAGCTGGGCAGGGATTGCACGCCAAACTGACTGGTGAGCATGGGCTGCTCATCCACATTGATGCGCGCCAACAGGACCTTGCCTTGATATTCATTAACCAGGCGGTCCAGAACCGGTGCCATTTGCTGGCTGGGCTGACTGCGAGCAGACCAGAAATCGACAATCACCGGTATCTGCCGCGACTGCTCCAGGATTTGCTGAATGTTCTGTTCGGTGGCTTCAAAGATGTAGCTGTTCTGCTGCACGCAAAGACTCCCAGATTCCGTTAATTGCGCGCAATTGTAAGGTAATCAACCAATAAAATCCGGTTAAATGCTGTGCACCTTGCCGCCCCGACGGGTTAGACTGATTGCTCGCCATTGGAGCTGCTTCGGTCGCCCGCTGGGGGCTTCACGTTGCCTGCATGGCGAATGAGTACGCTGGATAGTATTCACTCAGGCAAAGGAGACCACCATGCTTAGCCTTCTGGCTATTGTTGTGTTGATTGCCACCCTCATGACCCTGTTCTACCAGCAGGTGAGCCGAGGTGTTGGCAGCGGAATTTTTGTTGTCGTCTGGTTGTTAAGCGCTTTTCTCGCCCCCTGGCTTGTCCACCCCCTTTCTCTGATCCTGCTTGCCGCTGGCGTGGCCGTGATCAACCACGTGGACCTGCGTCAGAAATTTATCTCCAAACCGGTTTATAACGCACTGGGCAAAGTCATGCCCGCCATCGGTGACACCGAACGCGAGGCGATTGAAGCCGGGACCACCTGGTTCGAGGCAGACCTCTTTTCCGGCCGCCCGGACTGGGAGAAGTTTTCCCACATCAACTTCACCCCCCTTACAGAAGAAGAGCAGTCCTTCATCGATAACGAGGTCCAGCAACTGTGTGACATGCTGGACGAATGGCAGATTTTCCATGAACTCAAGGACCTGCCTGAAGAGGTCTGGGATTTCCTCAAACACAAGGGCTTCTTCAGCCTGATTATTCCGAAGGAGTACGGCGGCAAGGCATTCAGCCCCTATGCCCAGAGCCGTATCATGAGCAAGATCGCCACCCGCTCCCTGACTGCCGCCGTCACCGCCATGGTGCCCAACTCCCTGGGTCCCGGCGAGCTCCTGGCTGAGTACGGAACGGATGAACAGAAAGACCGCTGGTTACCGGGCCTGGCCAAGGGTGACGAAATCCCCTGCTTCGGCCTCACCGGCCCGGAGGCCGGTTCCGATGCCGGCGCCATTCCCGACACCGGGGTGATCTGCAAGGGCAAGATCGACGGCAAGGAAGTGCTGGGCATGCGCCTGAACTTCGCCAAACGCTGGATTACCCTGGCGCCGGTCGCCACGGTGGTCGGGCTCGCCTTCAAACTCTACGACCCGGAACACCTGCTGGGAGAGGAAGACGAACTCGGTATCACTTGTGCGCTGATTCCGGCCAACACCAAAGGCGTGGAAATCGGTCGCCGTCACTACCCGGGCTCCCCGTTCATGAACGGGCCGATCAACGGCAAGGATGTCTTTGTGCCATTGGACGCCATCATTGGCGGGCCGGAAATGGCCGGCAAAGGCTGGCGCATGCTGATTGAGTGTCTCGGCGCCGGGCGCGGTGTTTCCCTGCCTGCTCTGGCCACCGCCAGTGGCGAGATGGGCTACCGCATGACCGGGGCGTTTGGCCGTATCCGTCGCCAGTTCAACACTGCCGTAGGCGAATTTGAAGGGGTGCAGGAAGCCTCTGCAGAGGTGGCGGCCATCGCCTATACACTGGAAGCCTACCGCCACCTGGTAACCCGCTCGCTGGAGGATGGCGCGCCGTCGGTGGTCACCGCCATGGCCAAGTATCACTCCACCGAAATGATGCGGGACCTGATCAACCATGGGATGGACATTGCCGGTGGCCGTGGCATCCAGTTGGGGCCGCGTAACTTCCTGGTGCTGCCGTATCAATCTACACCCATCGCGATCACCGTAGAGGGTGCCAATATCCTGACCCGCTCACTGATGATATTCGGCCAGGGGGCGATGCGCTGCCATCCTTACCTGTATGAGGAACTGCAGGCCATCCAGGCAGAAGACAAGGAAAAAGGGCTGCAGGAATTTGACGGGCTGTTCTTCGCCCATGCCGGCCATACTCTGGGCAATATGAGCAGCGCCGTCTTTCAGGCACTGCTGGGCACTTACCTCTCTGACGCACCGGCCAACGCCGATGCCTTCAGCGCCCCGTGGTACCGCCTGATCAATCGCTACAGCGCGGTGCTGGCCAGCACCTCTGACGTGGCCCTGGCCCTGCTGGGTGGAGACCTCAAGCGCCGCGAGCTGCTTTCCGCGCGCCTGGGTGATGTTCACAGCCAGCTGTTGATTGCCTGTGCCATTCTCAAGTACCACGCTACCCTGCCCCGTGACGAGGCCAATGATGCCCACGCGCACTACGCCCTGCGTCGCGCATTCAGCCTTGCCCACAACTCGCTGGAAGCGTTCTACCGGAACTTCGGTTTCTATGGCATTGGCCATGTACTCAAGCGTCTGTTCTTCCCGTTTGGCCGGCCCTGCAAGGCTCAGGCACCGGGCGACGAGCAGATCCGCACCCTCGGCGAGATGATCATGTCACCGAGCTCGGTACGTGATGCGCTGGCTCAACCGGCCTACATTCCGAGTGACCCGGACGATGCCATTGGTCGTGTGGAAGCCACCTATAACAAGCTGCTGGAAGTGGAACCGGCCTGGCTGGCCTTCCTCAAGGCGGACGGTAAGGGCCAACTGGACGGTAATAGCGTCCTCGAGAAACTCAAGGATGCCGCCAGCAAAGGCATTATCAGTGAGGACCAGGTTGAGGCGGTTAATGAGTACGACGCCATGCGCTATGACTGCCTGCTCACCGATGCCTTCGACAAAAACCTGAAGAAGGTGAAAGTACATGCAGAGCGGCCAATAATGTAGAGCCCATGATGGCGGAGCACTGTGCTGCTCCGCCTGTTTTTTTCCGCTATGAGTGTCGAGTCTCGAGAAGCGGGTTTTAAGCCAGGGCCCAGCCCCCGCTCAGCAAGGCCTTCGCAACACCAAGCTCGCCCTTGCCACCCGAATTGCTCAAATTCCAACCAGCTCACACTTTCACAAAAAGCCAACAGGCCGCTCAATGTTTCAAATTGCTGGTTTTTCCAGCAGTTAATTCCGTGTCAGCCCCGTGACAGAAAGATTTAACATTCATATCACCCATTTGGCGCTTTTACGGATCGCGGCTTTGGTCTAGGCTTTGCCCAATTCTGCCCCACCGGGCCTCGCCCGCGCACAACGCGCCTCGCCCCCAGGATCTACAGGTCAGGAATGACAGCAGTCGTCGAAGAAAAATCGGTAATCGAATTCAAGGGCCGCATGCTGATGATGACGGTCCTTCAGCTCCGCACACTGGATGCCAGCCAGCTACACCAGGAAATCAGCCAGCGCCTTGAGGACGCCGCCCAGTGGCTTCAGGAAGCGCCGGTGGTGATCGACATACACAGCGATCTGGAGATCGACCACGTCAATCTGATGCCGGCCGTGGATACGCTGCGTAACCTGGGAGTGAATCTGGTCGCGCTGGCGCGCACGGACCGCATCGACATCGACACCGCCAGCACACTCGGTCTGGGCACCCTCAGTCTGGCCGGTGGCCGGGATGTCCCCCGCCGCACCGAGCCCGTCGCTGACACCAGCGCTCAAGGCGCCAGCCAACAGTCAGAACGAGTGGAAACCATGGTGGTCGAGCAACCGGTGCGTTCCGGTCAACAGGTCTACAGCCGCGGCGACATGATTGTTCTCGCCCCGGTAAGCACCGGCGCGGAACTCATGGCCGAAGGCAATATCCACGTATACAGCAACCTGCGCGGCCGCGCCCTTGCCGGGGTGCGTGGCGACAGCAGCGCACGGATTTTCTGTCAGCAACTGAATGCCGAACTGGTCTCCATTGCTGGCCACTATCGGGTAGCCGAAGACCTGCCCGATGCACACCGAAACCAGCCTGTGCACCTGTCCCTGCAGGGCGAGGCAATGCATTTTACCGCGCTGAAATAGCGCTCAGGGAAGACAGCGAAGGAGAAGAGCGTGACAAAGATCGTGGTCGTGACATCCGGCAAGGGTGGCGTCGGCAAAACCACCACCAGCGCCGCACTGGCAACCGGGCTAGCCCTGCGTGGTTTCAAGACAACCGTGATTGATTTTGATGTGGGCCTGCGCAACCTGGACCTGATCATGGGCTGCGAACGCCGGGTGGTTTACGACCTGGTCAACGTGATCAATGGTGATGCCAACATCAAGCAGGCACTGATCAAGGACAAAAAGGTGGACAACCTGTTCATCCTTCCTGCCTCCCAGACCCGCGACAAGGATGCGCTGACCCAGGAAGGCGTTGAAGGCGTGTTCCGTGCCCTGCGCGAAGACATGCAGATGGACTACATCATCTGCGACAGCCCTGCCGGTATCGAGAAAGGTGCGCTGATGGCAGCATACTTTGCCGACGAAGCCGTGGTAGTGACCAACCCGGAGGTCTCCAGCGTGCGCGACTCTGATCGCATGATCGGTATTCTGGCCAGCAAGACCCGGCACGCCGAGGAAGGCAAAGGGGACATCCCTGCCCGCCTGCTGCTGACCCGCTATTCACCGGAACGGGTCGAAAAAGGCGAGATGCTGTCAGTGGAAGATGTGCAGGAAATTCTGGCTATTGAACTGCTCGGCGTGGTGCCCGAATCCCAGGCGGTTCTCAATGCCAGTAATGCCGGCAGCCCGGTGATTCTGGACACCGACTCCGATGCAGGCCAGGCCTACAGTGACGCCGTTGCCCGATTCCTTGGCGACCAGCTACCGCACCGTTTCACCACCGTTAACAAGAAAGGTCTGTTCGGCCGTCTGTTTGGGGGCTGATCATGAGTATTTTCAGTTATCTGTTGCCGAAGAAGCAGACCTCGGCCTCAGTGGCCAAGGAACGCCTGCAGATCATCGTTGCCCGCGAGCGCTCCACCCGCGGTGGACCTGACTACCTGCCGCAGCTGCAGGAAGAACTGCTGCAGGTGGTGCGCAAGTATGTCCCGGTGGATCAGGATGCCGTGAACATCCAGTTGGACCGTGAATCCGGCTGCGAGATTCTCGAACTGAACATCACGCTCCCCGAGGGCTGAACCCGCCCGAAAAAGTGCCAGAGGCGGATCGCAACGCGATTCGCCTCCGGCACTTTCACTCCCAAGATTAGCTTTCCTGGCTGACACCCGGGGTAGATCAACACCCACCTCTCCTGCGCCCCATTAAAGGGTTCACCTCCGCCCAGTAAATCCCGCTTCACCAGTTCTGCCCCAACGGCCACTCTCGCCACCCCACTGGTGGTTTCTGCACTGGCCACAATCCCTCTGTTGCGCCAACATGGAGAGACAAGAAGAATCAGGGATATGCCGTCAGCCGCCACTGACAGGCCACAGGGAGAGACCGATGCCAGTCAGAGCACTGCTGCAGTTGCTGTTGCCGTTAGGCCTGCTACTCGCCGTAGTCGTGCCTGCTTCTGCTGCCGGGATCACCATTCTTAACCTTCAGGACCCCGTCTCCACACGGCAGCTTGGGCCATCCATGCAAAGCTGGTGCGATGGCAACGGTACCGCCAGCCTTGCTGAGGCCCGTGAGGCGCCTTACCAACCGGTCAAACGCCAACAGATCAATTTTGGTTACCGTCAGGATGCCTGCTGGTTTAGGGTTCGCTTTGTGAATACCGGGCACGACGAGCTAGCCCTGTGGCTGCAGGTAGACTATGCCGTTCTCGACGAGGTGGATTTCTATCTTGTGGATGAGCACGGCGTGTCATTTTCCCGAATGGGGGATACTCTGCCGTTTGCGCTACGGCCGGTAAAGATACGCAGCTTCACCCTGCCCTTTACCTTGCAACCGGCCACCCCCCGCACGCTCTACCTGCGGGTGCACACGCTCACAAGTGCCATGACCGTTCCCGTCAGTCTGATTGGCCGCGAACCCTTCATTGAACAGCAAAGCACCAACGAATGGTTGATGGGGGGCTTCTATGGCATCGCCCTCGGGCTTTTTATCTACCATCTGGTGCTTTGGCTCGGTGGGCGGGAAAAAACCAGTCGCTTCTATGTCTTGCACGTGGCCTCTGCCACCCTCTACGTGGCCACCCTGCAAGGCATCCTCCATCGGCTATGGCTTGATGACTGGGTTGTCCCCCAGGCGACCAACCACCTTTTCGGCTACCTGACCCTGCTTTCCGGGTTGTTGTTTGCCCGGGATTATCTGCATACCCGGCAGTGGCAATGGCTGGACCGGCTCCTGCTTGCAACGTCCTGGCTCCAGATTGGCATCATCATCGCCCTGCTATCGACTCCGCCAGGTACCGTGGCCACCCTGCAGGGGGCCGTGGCGCTGGTCACGCTGGCATTACTGCTGCTATCCGGGCTCTATAGCCTGCTGCAGGGACGCCCCGAAGCCCGTATTTTTGTGCTTGCCTGGAGCATGTTCCTGATCACGGTAACGCTACTTGCGCTGGGAGCCTACGGGGCCATTACCCTGCCTGGACTGCTCAATGTCACCGGGGTGCAAATCGGTCTGGTCATGCAGCAGGTATTACTGTCCTTCGGGCTGGCCGGGCGGCTGCGGACACTGAAAAACGAAAGCCTGCAGCGCCAGCAGGAAATCGTGCGAGCCCAGGCTGAGAACGAAGCCAAAAGCGATTTTCTGGCCAAGATGAGTCATGAAATTCGCACCCCCATGAATGCGGTGCTGGGTCTGGCCGATCTGCTACGTAGCACACGCATGGATGCCACCCAGCGCAATTATGTGGAAACCATCTACAGCGCCGGCGGCAGTCTGCTGAACGTGATAAACGATATTCTCGATTTCTCCAAGATCAGTTCAGGAAAACTGCAACTGGAGGTCAGCAGTTTCAATCTCCAGCGGCTGCTGGAAGACTGCCTGATGATCTTCCATGCCAATGCCGAACAGAAAAACCTGCGGCTGATCAGCGACTGGGATGAGCAGGTGCCCGAATGGGTGGAGGGCGACCCCACCCGACTGCGTCAGATCCTGCTTAACCTGCTTTCCAATGCGGTGAAATTCACCGAGACGGGCACCATTACCCTTCGCGCCCGTGCCGCCGACAGCCTGGAGCGCGACACCTTGTTGCTCAGCTGCCAGATCATTGATGAAGGTATCGGCATGAACAAGCAGGAGCTGGGCAACCTGTTCCAGTCCTTCCAGCAAGCGGACAGTTCCACCTCGCGCAAATATGGCGGCACGGGGCTGGGACTGGCGATCTCTCGGCAACTGGCCGAACTCATGAAAGGCAACCTGCAGGCCTCTAGCAAGCCCGGTAAGGGATCCACGTTCACCCTGACTGTTCCGCTACGACGCAGCATCAGAAACGACACCCCCATTGAGCATAGCGGACAGCTCGGCACTGAAGGCCTTAACGTGCTGGTAGTAGAGGACAATGCTGTCAATCAGATGGTCATTGGCGCGCTCCTGAAAAAACTTGCCGTCAGTGTCACTCTGGCAAGCAGTGGGGAGGAAGCGCTGGAACAGCTGCAAAGCAGCGACGCCCTGCCCGACCTGGTATTGATGGACTGTGAAATGCCGGGGCTGGACGGCTACGAGACCACTCGCCTGATTCGCAGTCTGGAGCAGCAAGACTCTCGACCGGCGCTCCCTATTCTGGCGCTGACCGCCCACGCCACCACGGAACATCGCGAGCGCTGTTTTGGCTGTGGAATGAACGATCATGTGTCCAAGCCTGTCACCCTGGCCCAGCTCAAGGAGAAATTACTGCAATGGGCTGCGCCTGATGCGAGCTAAAGGCATGCCCCACTTGGGTAACGAATCGAACAAATTAATCCCTATGGCTAATTGGCCATTCAACCGATTGAATGAGATCGAAAACTTCACTTGAGAACAACGCATCATCTCCCCGACCAAAGTGCCCGAATTAACAAAAAAATTGCCTAATTTGACAATGTACCTACCGTGAACTAATTCACATAATCCCCGCCGCAACATAACTAGGGAAGGTTATATGGCGGCATTACGCTCCTCTTATAAAAATCGTTTTTCTTTTTCGCTTGCTGACATCACCTCACGTTTCTGTACACCGCTGATCTGTTTGACTGCGGCGTTTCCTGTGACGGTTCACGCCGATGGGGTACAGGAGCAGGCTCAAGAGAACGTGCAGATTCAGGAAAGTACCGCTGACACTTTTGAAGAGTCACAGCCCCGGCAATACCTTAGCACCCAGCTACATTATCTCGTTCCTGATTCCGACCGCGCCATTGCGCGCAATGGCGTGGGCATGGGGGTGCAGTACGGCCGTCAGTGGACATCCCGTCTATGGTGGGAAACCGAACTGGCCGGCTACAATCTGGAGTCTGGCGTAAACGGCAGCACCGACTTTTATCAGGCCGGTCTGACCACCGGGTTGCTGTATGCCTTCGGTGATCGCAAGGGGTTCACGCCCTACCTTGTAGGCGCCATTGGAGCCATGTATAGCGATGTCATCCCCGATGACAACGACGGCTTCAACCTGCACCTCAACGCGGGTCTGGGAGCGGTCACCGGTCCGCTGTTTGATAATGGCCTGAAACTGCGCGCTGAAGCCCGCTACCTCTATGACGATGCCAACCAGGACCGCACCGCCACTTCCGATTCCCATGGCTATTTCGGTGACTGGCGGTTTTCCCTTGGGGTTGAAGTGCCGCTTGGTTACACCCGCGTGCGCACCATCGAACGCGTCGTGTATCAAACCCGAGAAGTGGAACGTATTGTCGAAAAACCCTTTGTCGACAGCGATAGCGATGGCATAAGCGATGAACGCGACCAATGCCCCGATACCCTCGCGGGGGCCCGTGTCGACGCCAATGGCTGCATGATCGTCAACCAGACCATCACCTTCAACAACATCAATTTTGAACTCAATGCAGCCCGCATCAGCGCAGGCTCTCGCCAACCGCTGGATACGTTGGTACAGGCCCTGCACTCGCAAACCAATTTCAACGTGGAAATTGCCGGCCATTCTGACAACACCGGTTCCGCCGCCTATAACCAGACCTTGTCCGATCAGCGAGCCCACGCCGTGCGGCAGTACCTGATCCAGCAAGGCATCGACGGAGCCCGGTTGAGCGCCCACGGCTACGGGGAATCACAGCCTGTGGCCGACAACAGTAGCGCCTCCGGCCGAGCCATGAATCGTCGCGTTGAATTTCGCGTTATTGAACAGGGGGAATAACCATGGTGACGACACTACGCGTCTTATTGCTGCCCTTGCTGGCCGTCATCGCGCTGGGCCTGAGTGGCTGCAAGGCCGATGAAGCCGATAGCCGCAACAGCAACCGCTTGCAAACGACCAACAGCAACGACCAGGACAACGACGGCATCAAGGATCCCGTCGACAACTGCCCTCTCGCCACCAACCCGGCGCAGCAAGACACCGATAACGATGGAATCGGCAACGCCTGCGACGATGATATCGACGGTGATGGTCAGGATAACGACACCGATAATTGCCCCGGCATCGCCAACCCTGCCCAACAGGATATTGACGGCGATGGGCTGGGTGATATCTGTGATACCGATGTGGATGGAGATGGCATTCCCGACCCCACGGACAACTGCCCGGCTATTGCCAACCCAAGCCAGATTGATAGCGATCTGGACGGCACCGGTGATGCCTGCGACGCCAACACCGATAGCGACGGTGATGGCATCGACGACGGCACCGACAACTGCCCAGCTGTCGCCAATGCCAGCCAACTGGACACCGACAATGACGGTAACGGCAACGCCTGCGACAATGACAGCGACGGTGATGGCGTCGATAACAGCAGTGACAATTGCCCACTGACAGGCAACCCTGACCAACAGGACCTGGACAACGACGGGCTGGGCGATGTGTGTGACAGCGACACCGATGACGATGGCGTCAGTGATGATCAGGATAACTGCCCGCTAGTGGCGAATGCCGATCAGACCGACACCGATCTGGATAGTCAGGGCAATGTATGTGATGCCGACGACGACCAGGACAGTGTCCCGGATCTCGGCGATAACTGCCCTCTCATTGCCAATCCTTCCCAGCTGGACACTGACGGCGATGGCCTCGGGGACGCCTGTGACGCCAACACTGACAGTGACGGCGATGGCATAGATGATGACGCCGACAACTGCCCGATGGTCAGCAATGCCGACCAGGCAGACCTGGATGGCGACGGGATAGGCAACCAATGTGATATCGACGCTGATGGCGATGGTATCCCCGACAACACAGATAATTGTCCGTTGCTGGCCAATGCTGACCAGACCGATATCGATAGCGATGGTCAAGGCGATAGCTGTGATACCGACAGTGATGGCGACGGCACCGATAACACCCTGGACAATTGTCCACTTGTCGCCAACGCCGATCAGACTGACACCGATCACGACGGCAACGGTGACGCCTGTGACGACGACCGCGACGGCGACGGCTTCAACAACGACACCGACAATTGTCCGGCCATCGCCAATGCGAGCCAGGCCGATGCTGACAGCGACGGCCTCGGCGATACCTGCGATGACGATAGCGACGGCGATGGCGTCGATAATGGCGCGGACAACTGTCCAGCCCTGCCCAATGCCTCACAGACCGATACCGACAGTGATGGTCTCGGTGATGCCTGTGACGATGACAGCGACGGTGACGGCATTGCCGACGGAGACGACAACTGCCCCGCCATCAGCAATCCAACCCAGCTGGATACCGACGGTGATGGCAGTGGCGATGCCTGCGACACCCTGACCGACAGCGATAATGATGGCCTGGGTGACGACACCGATAACTGCCCCCAGGTGGCCAATGCGGATCAGGCGGACAACGACAACGATGGCAGCGGTGACGTTTGCGACACTGACAACGACAACGACGGTATCGACAACGATACGGATAACTGCCCGCTGACCAGTAACGCGGATCAGCTGGATACCGACAGTGACGGTTTGGGCAATGCCTGTGACGACGACAGTGACGCGGATGGCACCCCTGACGAAAGCGACAACTGCCCCCTGATTGCCAACGCAGACCAGCACGACACGGACAGCGACGGACTAGGCGACCTCTGTGACAACGATCAGGACGACGACGGCGTGGAAAACAGCGCCGACAACTGCCCCTGGATCGCCAACGCCAACCAGTCGGATGTGGACAGCGACGGCACCGGTGACAGCTGCGACACAGACAACGACAACGATGGTGTCGATGACGACAGCGACAATTGCCCGTTACAGTCCAATCCAGGTCAGGAAGATGGCGACACCGATGGCATCGGCGATGCCTGCGACAGCAGCACCGACAGTGATGGTGACGGCCACGATGATGGAGCCGACAACTGCCCACTGGTGCACAATACGGATCAGGCCGATGCCGACAATGACGGTGAAGGCGACAGCTGCGATAGCGACAGCGATGGCGACGGCGTCGATAACGGCAATGACAACTGCCCCGCTACGCCCAACGCCAGCCAGACAGATACCGACGAAGATGGCAACGGTGACGCCTGCGACACCCAGTTCACCTGCAGCGGCAGCTTCGGGAGCGGGTTGTCACCGCTAATGGCCCCTGCTGCCTCTGCGCAGGGCGGAGACTTCGGTCTGATCTGTATCGGCTGCGGCGTTTTCAACACTGGCAAAGCCATTGACGGCAATGAAGCCACTGCCGCCCAGATGCATGTGACGCTGGGCCTGCTCGGCGGCGCCCGACTGGATGTGGACAGCGGCCAGACCTTCCATGGCCAGAACCGTGCCGGCTTTGTCCTCAACCCCAGCGCAGGCGCCCTGCTCAGTGCCGGCCTGTTGAACCAGTTTACCGTCGCCCTGCTGAATGACGGCAAGCTCGTCGCCTCCAACAAGACCAGCAGCCTGATCAGCCTGCACCTGATCGGTTGGCCGGGCAGCCCACAGCAGTTCCTGTATGTGGACAGCGACGAAAGCTTCGATTCGGTTCGCCTGGACATGGCTTCGGCCGTGGGGCTGTTCACCGACATGAACGTCTACCAGGCCTGCGCCGGACCCTCGCCCTGACCCGCGCACGGGCCGACAATACCCCAGACCGGTCAGCTACCTCAGCGGTGGCTGACCGGATCGCGGCTCAGTCTGGCAACACCTGCCACTCGGGGTCTTCGTATTCTCCGATCACCTTCACCTCAACCACCTCGGCATGCCTGGCGAGAATCGCCTTCACCTTGCCACTGCGGCTGTCATCCTTGGCATCGCGATGCGCCTTGCTTTGCCAGTGCGCCACCGCCAACACGGTATCCTCACAGCCCATCTTGCGATGCAGAAAGGTGCCCTTCGCCCCGGCAGACTGTTGAATGATTTCACTGGCTTCCACCCAGCCACGAGCGTATTCCTCAACGCTGAACCCCGGCTTCATGGTGACTTCAAAGATGTACTTCATGGGCGCTCTCCCTGTCGGTAGAACTGTGCCAACAAACGATACAAGGCGGGCCAGTCCCGGTACAGGCTGTCCGGTGACTCAAAGAAGGCCTCGCTGCACACCGCAAAGAACTCTCCGGGCCCGGTAAGCGCATAGGCATCCACAGGCATGTGCCGATGCGACACATAGTCCCGGTGAAGGGCCTCGTAACAGCGCGTAAAGGTGTCATGCCATTGGCGTTGGTCCATCCCCGGATGCAGGGGCGGCGAGCCATTGGCGCCATTACGGCGCATGTCCAGTTTGTGGGACATTTCATGAATTACCACGTTGCTTGCACCCCCCGCCTCGCAAACGGCTTCCCACGACAGGATGACCGGCCCTTGATGCCAGGCCTCGCCGGACAACACCGGCCCACGGCCATGCACCACGCCATCGTCAGTGCGATGCGGACGATTGGGAATAAAAGCCCCTTCGTAAAGAATCACCGTATACCAACCGTCGTACCACTCAAGGCCCAGCTTGAGAATGGGCACACAGGCCATGGTCGCCACCTTCAGACACATGGCATCGGTCACAGCGAACCCACCACCACTGGCAACGCTCTTGCGCGCCAGGAACCGCAGGGAAAGGGTCATCAGGGCCTGTCGCTCAGCCCCCTGATAACGGGCCTGCAGCGGCCAGTCGGCAATCGCCGCCTCCCACTGCTCGGCAGTCAATCCCATGCGCCGCACCTTGCGGGCATCCCGCCACTCTCGCCAGCCACGCAACCAGCCCATCCGGCAACTCCATTCAATGCTTTCAATAATGACCCATTCGACCATAACCATGGCGCAGATTACGCCGTGGCCGAAGCTCGCCTATGCTAACATCGCCTCCCCTCTTGTCTCGTCGTGGAATCACGTAGGTGCCCCTGCAAAACGCACACAAAGCCGACCTGCTGTTGTTGATTGTGACCCTGCTCGCCGCCATCAGCTGGATGTTCTCCAAGGAAGCGGTGCTCAGCATGCCGCCGCTGTTGTTCATGGCGGTTCGGTTTCTGCTTGCCTCCCTGATTCTCGGCCTGGTGGCCTGGCCACAGCTGCGCCGATTGAACGTGACACAACTGCTGCGTTGCAGCCGTGTGGGGCTGGTCTTTGGTATTGCCATGAGTTGCTGGGTAATGGGATTGGCGATAGGCAGCCATGTTGGGGAAGGCGCCTTCCTCACCAGTCTCGGTGTGGTACTGGTGCCCGTGATAGGCCGGCTGCTATTTGCCGAACCGGTTCCTGCCAGCACCTGGGTCGCATTACCTGTGGCGGTGGCCGGGCTCGCCATGCTGTCGCTTCAACATGGTCTCAATCCGGAGCCCGGGCAACTGTTCTTTGTCGCCGCAGCCACCATTTTCGCGCTCTACTTCAACCTCAATACTCGTGCGGCCAACACCATTGCCGTCACCGACAGAGACGGCAAGACACAGGAACAGACCCGAATTCCTGCGCTGGCATTAACGACCATCGTGCTCGGTGTTGTTGGCCTGGTAACCGGCATCCTGTCTGCGGTGTTCGAACCCTGGCGCAGCACCTGGGAGCACGCCACGCCCATGCTGTTGCTGTGGGTGGTACTCAGCGCCACTGTCGGTACGGCATTACGCTTTCTGGTGCAGACCTATGCGCAAAGCCTCTCGTTGCATAGCCACGGGGTCGTCATCATGGTGCTGGAACCGGTATGGACCGCCCTGATCGCCGCCGCCTGGTTCGGAGAAACCATGAATCCCGCGCAACTGGCCGGCTGCGCGCTGATCTTCATCTCGTTGCTGGTCAATCGCCACCGCTTCGTGCGAGGTCTGCTAAAGTCCCTGTTCAGCCCACGCTAAGGAATCAACCTTGCCCCACCATAATAACGGCTGATTGCTCGCCCCCTACTCGAGTGTGATCCCTATCCCGTCGCAACACAGACGAAGGTATCAAACCGACAGAATGCCCAACATTGTGCAGTGCCGTGTGATGCAGTTCCTGCTCCAACGAGGCGGATCGCGCACCATATTGCACACGGTTCAGGAGTCCGCCATACCTGCCAGCACTGACCGCCAGCCGGTGTGCGGAAGATCAAAAAATAACGCCAATAATGAAGATCTGCTGATGATGACTGACATGGACAAGCCCGCTCGTGGGCTGGTGACCGCCCTGCTTCTTGCCTTGGGAATTCAGGCCCAGGCTGACACGTGCGCACAGGACATACAGCACGGTGTTGCACTGGCTCAATCTGATCGTTCGGTGATGTCACTGCTCGACAGCCATGCCGATGCGTCACAGGCTTCACCCCTGATCCAGTACAGCCAGCAAAGCAGCAGCATCAACAAACCGATTCTTGGCAACTACGCCCGCCTTCGGCTGGCCGCCATGGCACTGCGCGATGGCGATACCACCTTTGCCCGCGAACAGCTCAGCCAGATCGAGCAAAATAGCCCCGCCGCCGTGGATGCAGCACTGCTCCTTGCTGAAAGCTATCGCCGTGATGGCAATGAAGAGCAGGCCCGGGCCTGGTTGCTGCGTACCGCCGCACGCTTCCCGGGTAATCCCCGAGCCGTCTCAGGCCTGGTGCTGGCCGGCGATGACTGGCGTAATCAAGGTGCCTATGCCCAGGCTCTGCCGCTCTACAATCTGGCCCTGAACAAGGCAGCAGAAAACCTGAAGGCACTCAACGAGCTGGAAGCCAATCCCGATCGTCTGTACCGCACCATGACCAATACCGTGGCGGGCAACAGCACCACCGTGATGGACCAACTGGTGCTGGCCATGGTCCGTGACGAAGACAGCCAGGTTCTTCCCGCCACCCGCAAGCTGATGACCGCCAATGACCGCCTGCGCTGCCTGAGGGAAGAAGAAAAGTCGCTCAACAATGCCATCCAGCACGCCACTGCACGCGATCTCTCCAATGGTGCTTTCCGTACCGCCGCCAAGATGGAAAAGGCAGCAACCGAGCAGGAAATCGACGATCTGCAGCGCATTATTGCCAATGCACCCAATGCCACAGATCTAAAGGCACAACTGGTAGATGCCCAGGAGCGTCTGCAACGCCTGGACGCACGTCTGAACCAATTGGGGAGCACCGCCCTGCCGGCGCATCTGGCCGCTCGCAAAGACGCTATGGAATCCCGCAAGGCGGAGCTGGACAAAGACATGAACACGGCGCGTCAGCAAGTGCGCGTCGCATTGGCAGAGGAACTGCCAGAAATGAAGCGTTACTACCGGAATCTTGCCGGTGAAGCACAGCTGGGCAAGGCCCAGCTGCTACAAGGTCAGAAAACCGCCTCAACCCTTGTGGGATTCAAGTAGGCTATCCACCTTAGCGATATATTTCTGTTTGGCATCGTCTGAAGACATACCTTTCAGCTTTGCCCAGGCGTCATATTTGGCGCGCCCGACCATGTCCAGCATTCCCGGGCGCTTGCCGCTGACATCACCGGTGCTACCCTGCTTGTAATGAGCATAAAGAAACAGCAGGTCGTCATTGGCAGGTTTACGGTCCAGCGTCTGGACATCTTTCTGGGCTTGTTCGAAACGGGCAGTATCAGTCATGTTTTTTCCTGTTCGTTCGTTGACGATGTACCATCGGTAGACAATAACCGCTTATCCTGTCACAGGAAATACTGCAGGCGATCATTGCTACACTCTCTGGTCACAGGCTGCACAGAACAACAACAGGAACCTCATGGCGACAGACACCTCCGATGCGCTGACTGAGCAACAGGTCAACACCCTCCGCCAGGCGCTCAATACCACGATGGTCCGCTTCGACCCGGCCAGGGAAAAACACTATCTGGCCTATGCCTATCGCCGCGCTCGCCTGCTGATTCACCAGTCCGTTTACCTGCTTACCGGCATTTACCTGTTGGTGGTGGTCCCGGTCATGATACTGATGCGCTCTGAAGAGATGGCGCTGTGGCGTAACTTTGGCGTTTACCCCATCGCCCTGGCCTTGCTGGCTCTATGGGCGTCTACCCGCATCAGCTGGCTCAAACTCCAGGCCGTTGCCGTCATGTATCTGGCCCTTGGCCTGTCGATTAGCGGGACCCTGCTGGGCGCCATCTATCTGGATGGCCATTTCGCCGGACAGATTGCCGCCTTTGAGACCATCTACCTGCTGATTATCGGCTTTTCCATCCTGCGGCTGCCACCACGGCAAACCCTGACCACCTGCCTGGTGGCGCTGGCAGTCTCCCTGATCGGCGCTCTGCTGCTGCAAGTTGCCCTGCCGCTACTGGCCATGATGCTTTATTTTGTTATCCCGCTGATTATCTGCACCGTGAATGGCTATATCCTGGATGTGGGTGCCCGCCGCAACTTTGCCAATCACCTGCTGCTGGACAACGAATCCAACCAGCTCCGCCTGTGGCGCGAGCAGGTAGAGAGAGATACCTTCCGACAACAGCAACTCAATCATTTCATGGAGAAGATTGCCGGCAACCTGACTCCTGCCGAGTTACTCCAGAAAGTGCTGGGTTACCTGGTGGATCAAATCGGTGCCAAAGCGGGCGCCGCCTATGTGCTGGAGGATGGCAACCTGATTCAGCATGCCCGCTGGGGCCTCAACGCCCAGGCAGCGAGCCGACAACAACTCAAAACAGACGAATCGCTGCTCGGCGCGGCGCTTCAGCAAAAAATTCCGCTGCAGCAACACGCGGTACCGGAAGGCTATCTGGATCTGGAAGTCGGCGAAGGAAAGCGCCAACCGGGCGCCGTGCTGTTATGGCCACTGCATCAGGGGGAGCAACCCCTCGGCATCGTCGAAGTGGCTGGCAGCCAGAGCTTCGAAGAAACGGATCTGGCATTACTGAACGAGCTCCACCGTCCACTGGCCTTCGCCCTGCAATCCGCCCAACGGCGGGAGGCATTTCTGCAGCGCATGCAGGAACAACAGAGCAAGTCAGGCTAAAGGGGACCGCCCTTTGAATGGCTCGGACAGACGCTCGGGGTGGCGGGGCACGATATCGGACAGCATGGCCACCATGGTAGCCAGATCCTTCTCCACGTCACCGCTGGGGTGCACCATACCAACAATGCGCACCTGTTTACGCCGATAACAGAACCCCAGCACCACGATCGGCACATCCAAGGCCTCTGCAATCCGGTAGAAACCGGTTTTCCATCGTTCAGCGCCCTTGCGCGTACCCTCTGGTGCGATGCCCAACCAGCACGGCGCCTGACGCATCGCCGCCGCAGTTTGCTCCACCAGGTCCTTGGCACTGTCCCGGTTGACCGGAATACCGCCCAGCCAATACATGAGTTTGCCAAACCGGCCTTCAAACAGGGTGTGCTTGCCCATAAAGCGGACATAGACACGCAATGACTGGATCGCACTAAGCCCGATCAGGCCATCGATATTGGAGGTATGCGGTGCCACTGCGAGCACAGCCCGATCCACATTGGGTAGCTTGCCCACAATGCGCCAGCCCATCAGCCGCAGGATTAACTTGCCCAGTGCCACCAGCAGCCAGTGCCCCCGCCTGGGAATCTGTCCTCCCAGCACTCCCTGCGTCACCGCAGGCAATTCCTGTTTCATGCAAATACCGTAAATGTCTGGCGGCTCAGCGCCACCGGATTCCCATCCCCATCCCAGATTGTCGCGCGGCTTTGTCCATAACCGTCACTGCACTGGTCCGTCTTCACCTGATATTGCCACAGGGTATCCGCTGGGCGGGTTGCCGGATCGTCAAGCAGCTCCATCGTCCAGGTCAGTGAACTGGCCGGCGCAGGCCCCTTGAGCATCGGCAACACCGAGGGTGGCCAGGTATCGACCAGCGCGATCAGCGCTGCTGTAGTCATGGCAGACGGGGGCACCTTGAACCCCATATAACCGGCAAAGTCTGGCACCTGGCTGCCACTGAATGGCGGCATCCCCTGGGCATAACGGATATCAAAATGGTCAATAAAATCCGGTGTCAGCCCCTTGATAAACGGCAGCTGCATGCTCTGATCCGGCCCAGGCAGGGCCGGTGCTACCGGGCCCGCAATCACAACAGAAGAGTCCCGTGCTGCCCCCAGACTCACCAGCATGGTGGAGACCACCTGATCGCCCTGAGTCGCCGTCACCATGGCCTGCATGACCGACTTGCCTTCCCGGAGCACTTCACTGCGCAACGCCACCGGGCCGGGTGCGGCTGGCGCGACAAATGACAGCGAGAAACTGCGCAGGGGCCGATCACCGGCAACACTCTTGACCAGATGGTCGAACAGAACAGCACCAACCAGACCGCCAAACAGCGCCCGTCCCTGCCCCCAGCCTTCGGGTAGTGTGCCATTGCCGTTGCCATCCACCGTGGCCAGAATTTCATCAAACGTCATTGCCCTACTCCTACATACAGGCTATCGCCAAGCCCAAAGCGCTACTTGATACCACCGGCGCACAGTCAGGAAAAGGCGAGATCAGGACAAACCCCGGGTGATACGCGACATTCAACGCAAGTTGATCAAATTAGGGAGCCTCTGAATAATTCCTTGCATGCTCAGTCTTTCAGGCTGATTCACAATCTAGGCGCACTTTTGAAGGCATGTTGCTTGCGTGTCGAGAAAGCGCAACAACGAGTGTGGATCAGCCTGAAAGACCCGGAGGGCGCGGCCTGGAGCGCCCATCTGCTGCGCCTTGTCTCTCGGAAAGGGAACCACCCTGACCATTGAGACAAGACACAACAGCTGCACGCTCCAGGCCACGCTGAGTACGCAAGGAATTATTCAGAGGCCCCCTAACGCCGAACTCAAGCAATAAGCCATGCGCGATGGTCATCATACCGGTAGCATAGTCGCCTGCGTTTGCGTTCACCGTTGGCCTCATTTTCGGCCTGCAACCTGGAGTAACCCATGACCTGGATGAAGTCCCGTCGCCTGCAGTACCTGTTGGCCATCACCGCCCTGTTTTTCGGGCTGATGGTCGTACTGCGTGCCATTTTCCATTTTGGTTTTTCCGAAGTGTCCGGCAATCCGGACTATAGCGCATCTGCCGTTTGGGATGCCTGGAGCATTGGTCTGCGCTTTGATCTTCGTCTTGCACTACTGATGATGCTGCCACTGGCAGCACTGGCATGGTTCCCCCGTTTTAACCTGTTGCGCAGCAGCGCCGTGCGGTTTGTCGCGCATGTCTACCTGCTGCTTGCCCTGCTACTACTGGTGCTGACCCATTTCCTCGATATGGGCCACTACGCCTATCTGGGAGTCCGCCTGAATGTCACCGCACTCCGATTCCTGCAGGATACCGCCATCTCCACCCAGATGGTCTGGGAGAGCTACCCCGTAGTGTGGATCACTCTGGCCTGGCTTACCCTTACCGGTCTGGGCTTCTGGCTGGCTCTGGTTCTCGAGCGCAAGCTGCTGCAACGCCCCGCCACCCGTATCGGCAAAGGACAGATCGGGATGGGCTTTGCAGTCTGCTTTATGCTGTTTTTCTTCGCCATTCTCGGCCGCGTCACCAACATCAATTATGCCAACCCGATCCCGCTACGCTGGAGCGAGGCTTTCGTCACTGGCGACAAGGCACTGGGGGCCCTCGGCCTGAACCCGGTGCTGTATTTCTACGATACCACCCTGATTCCCGCCTCCCCCTACGACAAAGACGCAGTGGCGAGTTATTACCCCCTGATCGCAGACTATCTTGGCATTGAGCCGGATCAGCGCAACGACCTCAATTTCGACCGGTTGATACAGGTTCAACCTCACAAACTGGATACTTCGCGCCCACCCAATGTGGTGTTCGTCATGCTGGAATCGTTGGGGGCCAGCCGGGTTGGCGCCTACGGCACGCCATTCGATCCCACCCCCAACCTGGACAGGATTGCCGAACAGGGCTGGTTCTTCCCCAACTTCTACGTGCCGGTTACCGGTACGGCCAAGACCATCTGGGCAACGTTCACTGGCATCCCGGATGTGGCACCTACCGAAAGCGCCAGCCGCAATCCCTTGATCAGTCACCAACGCATGGTGCTCAATGGCTTCCAGGGCTATCGCAAGTTCTATTTTGTTGGCGGTAACGCCAGCTGGGCCAACATCGATGGCCTGATTCAGCAGAGCATCGACGGCCTCGAGCTTTATGAAGAAGGCGACTGGAAAGCGCCCAATGTGGATGTCTGGGGAATTTCAGACCTGGAACTGTTCCGCGAATCCAATGAAATTCTGGACGCACTGCCATCAGACCAGCCGTTCTTCGCGTTTATCCAGACCGCGGGGAACCACCGCCCCTTCACCATCCCTGCCAACAATGGTGATTTCGAACGCCGGGATGTCGCCGAAGATGAATTGGCGGCCAATGGTTTCCGCAGTAATGCTCAATACAACGCGGTACGCCTGCTGGATTACAACGTCGGCGAATACATGAAAATGGCCCAGGGCAGTGACTACTTCGACAACACGATTTTCGTGTTCTTCGGTGATCACAACAACCGCATCACAACGCTGCCCCATATGGCGCCCGCCATGGAAAAACTGGGCCTGGAAAGCAACCACGTCCCGCACATGATCTACGCCCCCAAATTACTGAAGCCGCGGGTCATTGAGGAGGTCGTCGGTCTGGTGGATGTGATGCCAACCGTGGCCGGCCTCGCCGGGCTGGAATACCACAACACTACCCTGGGCCGTGATTTCCAGATCCCGGCATCTGAGGGCGAGCGCGCCAGCTTCCTGGTACTCCAGGAAGGCCCGCAACCGGTGTACGGTGCCATTACCAAAGACTGGTTTGTGCGAATGAATCACGACGGCAGCAATGCCACCCTGCACAAGCTGGATGAGGAAGATCCCTACAAGGATTACGCTGAGCAGCAGCCGCAGATCTTCCAGCAATTGTTTGAGCTGGCACGGGGCCAGTATGAAACCGCACGCTATATGTTCTACGACAATGTAGACGACAAGTAGCGCCATGATGCCAGAACGAGCCCTGTTTACATTCAGGGCTCGCGTTGCCTGGCCGCTACCACTCCATGTCCGGCAGCTTGGCAAAAGCCTCTCTCAGGCCCTGAGACCAGGCGTCGCCCAGACTGCGGAAACTGTCATTGTCACTGGTCACATCATGGTGGCGACCACCGCCAAAACTGTCGCGCTCGTAGATCAATACATCCAGCGGCAGGCCGACTGACAGGTTGGAACGGATGGTGGAATCCAGACTGATCAGGGCGCATTTGGCTCCCTGTTTCAGTGGCAGGTCGTACTGCACTACCCGATCAAGAATCGGCTTGCCGTATTTGTTTTCGCCAATCTGAAAATACGGGGTGTCGGGAGTGCACTCGATAAAGTTTCCTTCCGGGTACACAAGAAACAGACGCGGTTGCTCCCCGCGAATCTGGCCACCAACAATGAAGCTGCTGCCAAAATCCACCGTGCCCTGATTCAGTCCGGCATCACGTTTGAGAACCTCACGACTGGTGCTACCCACAAGGGTGGCGACATCGTACATTGAGGACACTCCAAACAGGTGCTTCCTGTCACTGTTCAAACGCATCTGTAACAAGCTGACGACACTTTGCGTCGTGGCCAGATTTCCCGCTGACAGAATCACGATCAGTCGCTCATCATCGACTCGGAATTTATGCAACTTGCGGTAAGTGGCAATCTGGTCCACCCCCGCATTGGTGCGCGAGTCCGCTGCGAAAACCAGCCCGTCCTGCAACGCCATCGCCACACAATAGGTCATCTCTGTTTTCCCTGAAGTGCCTTACTGATTGTCCCCGGGCCCAAGTTCGCTCACTTGCGCCACTGCCTGCAAGGACTCGGCCCCGCCGCCAAAGCGTACGCCACGGACAGGACAAGCGTCCATATAATCCATGCCCACCGCCAGCTTGAGATGATGACGCGGGCGGCGAGTCTGGTTGGTCACATCAAAGGTGTGCCAGCTATCGTCCTGCCAGACCTCTGCCCAGGCATGGCTGGCCACATGGGACGAGTCCTGGCTATACAGGTAGCCACTGACATAACGGGCGGGCATCCCCAGCGCCCGGCAACACGCCAGAAACACATGAGTGTGATCCTGACAGACACCCTTGCCGACCCGGTACGCCGCACTGGCACTGCTAGCGACATCGGTTGCCCCCGGGGTAAAGGGCATGGCCGTCAGGATCGTCTCACTCAGGTTCTCCAGCTTGCGTCCCATGTTGTCTCCCGGCAAATCAGAGGCCAGTGCCCGCAGCGCCTCATCCGGCTCCGTCAGCGTGGTGTAACGGGTGAATACCAGGGGAGAGAGTCGGTGATCGGCGTCTTCGCCGTCTTCATCGGTGATCTCCACTTCGCCTTTCACCGTCAAGGCGATTTCCTGATGGGGGCGATCCAGCGTCAGCACATGGAGAATGTTGTTGTACCCGTCCGACGCTCGCTCGGCAGATTCCGGCAAGGCCATCTGCCAATTCAGAATGCGCTGACGCGACGAGGGCCTGGGAGTCAGCCGCAAATACTGGGTGCTATGCTGCACCAGCTCAGAATAACGGTATTCGGTACGGTGATTGATAGACAGTTTCATACCAGCTCCAGATATTCGCTCTGAATGGTGTCCGCCAGTTCATTGATGCGGCGCAGAAAGTCAGTCAGGTAATCGTGCAAACCAATATCGACAATATGATCCAGATCGCCATATTGCAGGCGGGCAAGCTGTACCGCGGCCAACCGCTTGGACTGCAATCCGGCGTCCCCTTCAATCCCGGGCAACAGGTCACACAGCTCCTGCAAGCAGGACAGCAAGGATCTCGGCACCTCCGGGCTCAGGATCAACAGCTCGGCAACCCGTTCGGCATTGATGGTTTCGCTGTACATTTCACGAAAGGCCTCATAGGCCCCCACGGAACGCAGTAGCGCATGCCAGCGGTAATAATCCACTGTGGCATTGGAATCCTCCTGCCCTTCACGATGCTTCACATCGAGAATCCTTGCGGTGTTATCCGCCCGCTCGATGAAGGTCCCCAAACGCAAGAATCGAAAGGTATCGCTTCGCATCAGAGTGCCGTAGGTGGCACCCCGAAACAGATGCGAACGGTTTTTGACCCACTCGAAAAACGCGGTTTCACCGTAGGCCTGCAACCCCATGTGGCGTATCTCTTGCAGCTCCAGCCAGGTGCTGTTGACGCTTTCCCACATCTCGGCAGTAATCTTGCCGCGTACCGCATGGGCGCCTGCACGGGCCAGCCGGAAACACGAGTAGATACTGGCCGGGCTATCCGCATCCAGCGTAAAGAAGTGCAGTATGTTGCCGATGCTCACCCTGCCGTAACGGGCACCGTAGTGATCCAGGGTCCCGGTGATTGCCAACGGCGCGGCGATCTCCTTCTGGGTATCGACGGCATAACGAATCAGCGACAGGTTCCAGACCACATCCAGCATCCGGGCAGTGTTCTCCGCCCGTTCAAAATAACGTGACAGCCAGTACAGGTCCGATGCGGTACGGCTCAGCATGATGACGCCTCCCCGTCTTCCAGCACCCAGGTATCCTTGGTGCCGCCCCCCTGGGACGAGTTCACCACCAGCGACCCTTCTCTCATGGCCACCCTTGTTAGCCCACCGGGAACCACCCGGGTGTCATGGCCGCTGAGCACAAAAGGACGCAAGTCGATATGTCGGGGGGCAATGCCCTGCTCGACAAAAATCGGACAGGTCGACAACGACAGCGTTGGTTGGGCGATGTAATTATCCGGGTCGGCTAACAGCCGCTGTCGGAACTGTTCGATTTCTGCCTGGCTCGCCGCCGGGCCCACCAGCATGCCGTAGCCCCCGGCACCATGGACTTCCTTGACCACCAGTTCCGGCAAACGCGCAAGGACCTCCTTGAGCTCCGCTTCGCGGCGGCATTGCCAGGTCGGCACATTGGCAAGAATGGGCTCCTCATCCAGATAGAAACGCACCATGTCCGGCACATAGGGGTAAATGGATTTGTCGTCCCCCACGCCGGTGCCCACGGCATTGGCCAACACCACATTCCCTTCACGATAGACCGACAATAGCCCGGGCACCCCGAGCATGGAGTCCGCACGAAAAGCCAGTGGATCCAGAAACGCATCATCAATACGCCGGTAAATCACATCTACCCGCTGTGGCCCGGCGGTGGTGCGCATATACACATAACCGTCCTTCACAAACAGGTCGGCCCCTTCCACCAACTCGATCCCCATTTGCTGGGCCAGAAAGGCATGCTCGAAATAGGCACTGTTAAAGCGGCCGGGAGTGAGTAGCACTACCGTGGGATGGCTGTGGACAGCGCTCTGCTGCAGGGTCTCCAGCAACAAGGTCGGATAGTGCTCTACCGGCGCCACGGTCTGCTGCGCGAACAGCTCCGGGAACAGGCGCATCATCATGCGCCGGTTTTCAATCATGTAGCTCACCCCGGACGGGGTGCGCAGATTATCCTCAAGGACATACCAGGTACCCGCATCATCACGAATCAGGTCTACCCCGCTGATCTGGGAGTACACCTGATTGGGAAGATCCACATCCTGCATGCATGGCTGGTACTGGGCATTGCCAAAGATCTGTTCGGCAGGAATCCGCCCGGCCTTGATAATGTTCTGGTCGTGATAGATATCGTGCAGAAACAGGTTAAGCGCCTGCACGCGCTGAATAACGCCCTTTTCCAGCTGCAGCCACTCCGCGCCCGGAATAATGCGTGGCAAGGTATCGAAGGGAATCAGGCGTTCGGTGCCACTGTCTTCACCGTAGACATTGAAGGTAATCCCCACCCGGTGAAACTGCAGTTCTGCCTCTTTGCGCTTTCGCTGTAGTACCTGTCGGTCCTGTTGCAACAGCCAGTCGTGGTAGCCGGTATAGTGTGGACGCACCTCACTGCCCGAGCCGATCATCTCATCAAAGCCGGTCACCGCCGGCAAACCTAATGACTGCATGGCGCTTTCCTTATCCCGAGGCTCGCATTACGCATCCTCTGAATCAGAATAGAGCAAGTCCCATGCCAAATTGATTGCACCCACGGCCCATTTCAAACTGCGGCTATCGCCGGCTTGCCCCATTTAGGCGCAATCCCGAACGGCCCGCCCGGGCCCCTCGCCCTGCAAAGGCGCACGATTCGAAGCGACCAGGCGGGTGTCAACAGAAGCGCTGGAAAGCCTGTCCGGGTCAGTGGTGCCGCTCCATCACTCGCCCGGCCAGCTTCACCACCCAGCTATCCGGGAGCATGCGCGTGAGCCAGGTCATCACGCGATACGCCGTGCCGGGCACCACAACCGAGCGGCCGCGGGCCAAGGCTTGCAAGCCGGCGCGGGCCACCGGCTCGACCGGCATCATGGCCTTTTCCAGTGACGGGTCCATGTGTTCACGTGCCTTGGAGGAAAACTCGGTGCGCGTCCCCCCTGGACATAATGTGGTGACGACCACACCGGACGGTTTGAGCTCTTCGTGCAGCGCACGCCCCAGAGTCAACACAAATGCCTTGCTGGCCGCATACGTGGCCATCCCCGGGATGGGAAACCAGGCCGATACCGAGCTGACATTGAGAATCCAGCCCTCCCCTCGTTCCGCCATGGGCTCGGCAAACAGGCGTGTCAGTGCCAGCAAGGCCCGGTCGTTCACATCCACCATCCCCAGCTGCTGATCCAGCGGCACTCCCAGCAAGGGTTTCTGAAAACCCAACCCGGCATTATTGACCAGCACATCGACTTGCAGGCCAAGGGCAATCACCTGATCAAATAGCTGTTGGCCGCTGTCCGGTTCGTTGAGGTCCATCACCAGCACCGCTACCTGCACACCCGACAGGGCTTGTGCCAGCTCGCGCAAGCGCGCTTCCCGGCGGGCCACCAGAATCAGGTTGCAGCCCATCGCCGCCAGCTGGCGTGCGATTTCTTCACCGATGCCACTGGAAGCGCCGGTGATCAGCGCGGTTTTTCCTGAAAACATTCATCCTCCGTTTTGACAACGCCGCCGCAGGCACGAGTAACGCACGAAATACGCCCCGAGCGAAGCTCATAACGTGCCTGGAGCGAGCCGAGTATTGGCGAGCATCGCCATGCGAGCCGTGTCCTTCTAAGCTCTGGAATCCTTACCTCGTTTAGACTCGGATCGCCATGCGAGCATGGCCCCTACGGTGTGCTCAGGTTATTTATTGGCGCCGAACTCAACGCTCTGGAAGGCGTTTCCGTTCTTCGAAAAACCCGGGAACTATTTTGGGTTTTTCCTTCCTGCCAAGCGTAGCTTGTAGCTTGTAGGTTGTAGCTTGTAGCTCCCAGCTCACAGCTCACAGCTCACAGCTCACAGCTCACAGCTCACAGCTCACAGCTCACAGCTCACAGCTGATAGCTGATAGCTGAAAACAAAAAACCCGGCACAAGGCCGGGTTTTTGTTGGTGCGGATAGCGAGCGTTACAGCTTGCCGTCCAGCTCCGGTACTGCTTCGAACAGGTCTGCCACCAGGCCGTAATCCGCCACCTGGAAAATCGGGGCTTCTTCGTCCTTGTTAATGGCAACGATGACCTTGGAGTCTTTCATACCGGCCAAATGCTGGATGGCACCGGAGATGCCCACAGCAACGTACAGGTTCGGGGCAACGATCTTACCGGTCTGACCCACCTGCATGTCGTTCGGTACGAAGCCTGCATCAACGGCAGCACGGGATGCACCCACGCCAGCGCCCAGCTTGTCAGCCAGCTTGTACAGGATTTCGAAGTTCTCACCGTTACCCATGCCACGACCACCAGAGATCACGATCTCGGCAGAAGTCAGCTCAGGACGGTCAGACTTGGCCAGCTCTTCGCCTACGAAGGAAGAGGTGCCAGCGTTCTTGGCAACGTCCAGGGCTTCAACAGCCGCAGAGCCACCTTCAGCCGCAACGGCGTCGAAAGAGGTACCACGCACGGTGATCACTTTCTTGGCATCAGAGCTCTTCACGGTCGCAATAGCGTTACCCGCGTAGATCGGACGCTTGAAAGTATCCGCGTCGATGACGTCAGAGATCTCGGACACCTGAGCCACGTCCAGCAGAGCAGCAGTGCGCGGAGCAAAGTTCTTGCCGGTGGTGGTGGCAGCAGCCAGTACGTGGGTGTAATCCGCAGCGACTTCAGCCACCAGATCACCAACGTTTTCGGCCAGCTGGTGCTCGTAAGCGTCGTTGTCAGCGCACAGGACCTTGGAAACGCCTTCAATCTTGGCAGCTTCTTCAGCAACAGCGCCACAGCCTTTACCGGCAACCAGTACGGTGATGTCGCCACCGATAGCCTTGGCAGCAGCAACGACGCTCAGGGTGACCTTGTTGAGCGCGGCGTTATCGTGTTCGGCGTAAACTAGTACACTCATCAGATCACCTTCGCTTCGTTCTTCAGTTTCTCGACCAGCTCGTCTACGGAGCCAACGATGATGCCAGCCTGACGCTCAGCCGGTGCTTCAACGCTAACGGTGGTAACACGCGGAGTCAGGTCAACGCCCAGATCAGCAGCGGTCTTGGTGTCCAGCGGCTTTTTCTTGGCTTTCATGATGTTCGGCAGAGACGCGTAACGCGGCTCGTTCAGACGCAGGTCAGTAGTGACCACGGCCGGCAGGCTCAGCTCTACCGTCTGCAAACCACCGTCGATTTCACGGGTCACTTTCACTTTGCCATCAGCAACATTCACTTCAGAAGCGAAGGTACCCTGCGGCATACCGGTCAGCGCAGCCAGCATCTGGCCGGTCTGGTTGTTGTCGCCGTCGATGGCCTGCTTGCCCAGAATCACCAGCTCAGGCTTTTCTTCATCAACGATAGCTTTCAGCGCCTTGGCAATGCCCAGCGGCTGAACGTCTTCGTCAGTTTCTACCAGGATGGAGCGATCAGCGCCCAGTGCCATGGCAGTACGCAGCTGTTCCTGAGCGGTCTTGGGACCGATGGAAACGGCAACGATTTCAGAAACCACACCCTTCTCTTTCAGACGCACCGCTTCTTCTACAGCGATTTCACAGAAGGGGTTCATGGCCATTTTGACGTTTGCGAGATCAACACCAGAGTTGTCCGCCTTCACGCGAACCTTGACGTTGTAGTCAATGACTCGCTTGATGGGTACAAGAACCTTCATAGGATCCTCGGAATGTTCCATTGGGTGACTTGTAGAAGGAGGCGACATGACGCCGTTGCCGGGTCCACCCCCGCGAAAGAGCCGCTATCTTGAACGCTCGGCCACAGCAGGTCAATAGGCCGAAAATCTGTAAGCAGATGATTTTGCTGCAAATAGACCACACAAAGTGTCCACTTTTTGTGACTTTGCAGTCGCTCATCTTGTTGAAAATCAAGCATCTAGCAAGAGATAATCCAAACACCTGTTTGAAACTGACTCCGCCGGCAGGCAAAGCGCCTGCCTTTATATACAAGCCCTGACACACTTCGAAGGCGGCAGAGTCAACCCAGGCAGTGGTGCGGATTCCCCTATCTCTATATACTCCGCGCCACCCCAAGGCTGGCCGCAGGCAGCTACTGAGAAAGATTTTCTGTGACAAAGGTTTTCGATAACCGTTCCCAGAAAGCCTTTCTCAGTGGCTTCCGGGCCGAAACGCAATCCGATAGCGAGGAGACAGGCTGTGGAACGCGAATCTATGGAAGTCGACGTAGTCATCGTCGGCGCCGGTCCTTCCGGTCTGGCAACTGCCTGCCGTCTGGGCCAGATCGCCCAGGAAACCGGTCAGGAAATCAGTGTAGTCGTGGTAGAGAAAGGTTCCGAAGTCGGCGCCCATATTCTCTCCGGTGCGGTACTCGAGCCGCGCGCCCTGAATGAACTGTTCCCCAACTGGGAAGAGATGGGCGCCCCGGTGAACACCAAAGTTACCGGTGACGAGATCTACTACCTGACTGGCGCCGAAAAGGCCCAGAAAGTCCCGAACCTGTTCGTTCCGAAAACCATGCACAACGAAGGGAACTACATTATTTCCCTGGGTAACCTGTGCCGCTGGCTGGGTGAGCAGGCCGAAGGTCTTGGCATCGAGATCTTCCCGGGCTTTGCTGCCAACGAAATCCTCTACAACGAAGACGGTTCCGTTAAAGGCATCGCCACTGGCGATTTCGGTATCGGCCACGATGGCGAAAAGAAAGACAGCTACATGCCCGGTATGGAGCTGCACGCCAAATACACCATCTTCTCTGAAGGCTGCCGCGGCCAGCTGGGCAAAGAGCTGCAGGAAAAATACAACCTGCGTGAAGGCACCGACCCGCAGCACTACGGTATCGGCATCAAGGAACTGTGGGACATCGACCCGGCCAAACACCAGGAAGGCCTGGTAGTGCACACCGCAGGCTGGCCGCTCAGCGAGTCCGGCTCTCCGGGTGGTGCATTCCTGTACCACATCGAAAACAACCAGGTGGCCCTGGGTCTGATCACCGATCTGGCCTACTCCAACCCGCACGTCTCTCCGTTTGACGAGATGCAGCGCTGGAAGACCAACCCGGAAATCAAAAAGCATCTGGAAGGCGGCAAGCGCGTTTCCTACGGTGCCCGCGCCATTGCCAAAGGTGGCCTGCAGTCTCTGCCGAAGATGACCTTCCCTGGTGGTCTGCTGGTGGGCTGTAACGCCGGCACCCTGAACTTCGCCAAGATCAAGGGCACCCATACGGCCATGAAATCCGGCATGATTGCCGCCGAGATCCTGGCAGAAGCCCTGAAAGGTGGCCGTGGCAGCGACGAGTTGACCGAGTACAAGGCAGCCTTCGAAGGCAGCTGGGTGTACGAAGAGCTGCACGCGCAGCGTAACTTCGGCCCGGCACAGCACAAGTTCGGCAACTTCATCGGCTCCGCTTTTGCGTTCGTGGACATCAACCTGTTCAACGGCAAGCTGCCGATCACCATGCATGACACCACCCCGGATCATGCCACCCTGAAGCCAGCCGATCAGAGCAAGAAGATCGACTATCCGAAGCCGGACGGCAAGATCACCTTCGCCAAGCTGGACAGTGTTTTCCTGTCCAACACCAACCACGAAGAAGATCAGCCGTGCCACCTGACGCTGAAAGACCCGAGCGTTCCCCTGCAGGTCAACCTGCCCAAGTGGGACGAGCCGGCGCAGCGTTACTGCCCGGCAGGCGTGTACGAAGTGGTCGAGGACGAGAACACTGGCGACAAGCGTTTCCAGATCAACGCCCAGAACTGCGTACACTGCAAGACCTGTGACATCAAGGATCCGACCCAGAACATCAACTGGGTCGCTCCGGAAGGTACCGGCGGCCCGAATTACCCGAACATGTAATTCAGCCCACGGTTACCGTGTCACGGAAAAGGCGCTCTTCGGAGCGCCTTTTTTATGGTTCATCGCGGATTGGAGGGAAAAGCCCAATCGCCCCTCTCGCCTCTCCGTAGGAGCGTCGCTCGCGGCGCGATCCCTCATCAAAAAAGGTTCTCCAGATTAGTCGGAGTACAGGCAGGTCAAACGTCTGAAGCCGGGCGTCTGACGCGAAAGGACAGCCCCTCTTTTCATGCCAGCCCGACACACTTGCCGATACCCCCGTCAGGCCACCCTCCCGGTGCCAGAAGGCCCTGCTTTCCAGCCCGCCAGAAAACAAATATTTGCTGACTGTCTAGTTTCGACAGAACCGGCAAGTTCACAGCATCTTGTCCGCCAATTACGCAATTTTTGTGACATTTGGTCAAGTTTTACTGGCAAAAACGCCGGGTGGATACATATGATTTCTTTTGTCTCATTGTGGAGTGGCGCTGTGCTCGCTAGCATAAATGAAACGAGCGTATGACTGGCCCTTTGCCAGCCTTCGAGGAATCTGACTATGAACGCACAAGCCACTGCTATCGACAAGAAAACCCGGCTTGAACATCACTGGCCGGAACCCCTGACCGCCAAACAACTGGATGCCAAGTACCCGGGTATCCTGGACAGCACCGTTTTCCTGTCAGCAGGTGCCAATATCATCATGCAGCTGTCCCTGCCCGCGGTGGGCCATGGCGTGGCCGAGAGCCGTGTGACCAGTGGTTCTGTTCTGCACAACCCTTTGAAGCGGACCCGCACCACCTTTACCTATCTGGCCGTGGCCATGATGGGCACCGATGAAGAGAAACTGGCTTACCGCAAGGCCGTTAACGGCGCGCATAAATATGTGCATTCCACCGACGAGTCTCCGGTGAAATACAACGCCTTCGATCCCGAGCTTCAGCTGTGGGTTGCTGCGTGCCTGTATTGGGGCTTTGTGGACACCTATCAAAAGGTTCACCGCCCGCTGACCCGCGCCGAGCAGGAAGAGTTTTATCAACTTGCTCATCCGCTGGGTACCACCCTGCAGGTGCGCCAGGAAATGTGGCCGAAAGACCTGGATGCGTTTGAAGAGTATTGGCAAAACGGCCTGGACAACCTTCACATCGATGAGCGGGTTCACGAATTCCTGATGATTATCGTGGACCTCAAGTTCCTGAGCCCAATCACCCAGAAACTGTTTGGCAAATTCAACCGTTTCGTCACCAGCGGTTTCCTGCCGCCGGAAATCCGCGAAGCGATGAACCTGGAATGGAATGCCGACAAGCAACGCAAGTTCGACAAGACCGTGCGTTTCTTCGGCAAGACCATGAAGTTCCTGCCGCGCCCGGTTCGCCAGGCCGCTTACCTGCTGCCACTGCGTGATTTCCGCAAGCGTATGGCCAGCGGCAAGCCAATGATCTAAGCGTCAATCTGTTCGACTTCGTTTGACGTTAGCGCCCGGCATTCGCCGGGCGCTAACGTTTCATCCAGTACCACCGATCCCACCGCCTCGCGGTGAAGTGTCATCACCCGATTGCCCGTTTGAGCGAACATGCGACGTATCTGGTGATAGCGACCCTCTTGCAAAAAGACCCGTGCCTCCTGTTCCGCCAGGATCTCCAGTCGCGCAGGCCGCGTAACCAGCCCTTCAAATTCAAAATGCATACCGGCCGAAAACGCGGCCACATCCTCAGGCCGCAATGGACGCTCTACTGTCACCCGGTAGCGCTTCCAGACCGCGGAGTCAGGCAAGCTCAAACGCCGTGACCATTCGCCATCATTGGTGAGCAGTACCAGGCCTGTGCTGTTAAAGTCCAACCGTCCTGCCAGATGCAAGCCCTCTCTCGCCGCTTCCGGCAACAGATCCAGCACCGTAGGATGTGTCGCATCGGTTGTCGCACTGACCACCCCCGCAGGTTTGTTCAGCATCAGATAGCGACGGGTTCCGTCGCCGAGAAGCTGGCCATCACATTCCACCCGGTCGAAGGGACCAATACGACGCTGACGGTCCCGCGCCACAGCCCCGTTCACGCGCACACGCCCCGCCGCCAACAACGGACGCAAGGCACTGCGACTCACCTGTAGCTGTTGACTGAGAAATCGATCGAGTCGGAAGTATCGGGTTGGCATGGCTCTAGTGTAATTCAAGTTCCGCAACGGCCGATAATCGGCATAGCCAGGGGCTATGAAGCCGGTTCAAAATGCCTATTGTTAAAAAGGAACCATAACCGTTCTCATTGCGCTCACAATTCTTACAACTTTTGCTGTCACCCTCAGGAATCTGTCCATGTCCCATGCCCCGTTCCGACTCACCGCCCTCGCTGTTGCCTGCATGTCCAGCGCGGCGTCTCTTGCCGACACAGACAATGCCCATGTCCTCGAAACCGTTGAGGTACAAAGCAGCGCGGATGCGTCGAAGGAAGGGCTCAGCGAAGCCTTCGCAGGCGGCCAGGTGGCCGAGGGAGGCTCCCTGGGCATTCTGGGGAAACAGGACAGCATGGCAACCCCCTACAGCTTCACCAACTACACCGAACTGTTGATTGAAGACCAGCAAGCCGAAAGCGTGGCGGACATTCTCATGAATGACCCGGCCGTCAGGGTCGCCCGCGGTTTCGGTAACTTTCAGCAGCTCTATCTGGTACGTGGCCTGCCGGTCTACTCCGATGACATGAGTTACAACGGCCTGTATGGCCTGCTGCCCCGTCAGTACCTCGCATCCGAGTTTATCCAGCGCGTTCAGGTGTTCCGTGGCGCCAATGCCTTTCTCAATGGCGCCGCCCCTGGCGGCAGTGGCCTGGGTGGCGCCGTCAATGTATTGCCCAAGCGTGCTCCGAACTATGACGTCAATCAGTTTACGCTGGGGGTACAGTCTGGCGGGCAAGCCTATGGCGCCGTTGACCTGGCCCGCCGCAGTGAAGATGGTCGTGCCGGCATCCGGTTGAACGCCGCCCGTCGTGATGGCGACACCGCGGTGGATGGTGAGAACCAGAAGATCTCCATGTCCCACATTGGCGTGGACTTCCGTGAAGAGAACCTGCGTATTTCCGCTGACCTGGGCTTCCAGAAATTCAGCATGGATGCCTCCATGCCCAGCATCACTTTCGCGTCCGGCGTACCCATCCAGAAAACACCGGATGCCGATAAAACCGTCGCACAACCCTGGACCTACTCCAATTCCGAAGACCTTTTCGGGACGGTCCGGGCTGAGTATGACTTTGCTGACAACGTTACGACCTGGGTTGCACTGGGTGGCCGTGAAGGCAAGGAAGACGCCATCTTTGCCAACCCCACAGTGATCAACACTGCAGGAGACTACACCGCCAACCGCTTTGACAACGTCCGCGAAGACACAGTCATCACCGGCGAAGCCGGGGTTCGCTGGAGCCAGCTCACCACAGGCCCGGTTACTCACAGTCTGAGTCTCTCCACCGCGAGCTACGAGCTGGAATCCAAGAACGCCTATCTCTTCGGCTCAGGTGTCACCGGTAACATTTATGGCCCCACCGAAATGGCCATTCCACCTGCACCCTTCGCTGGGGGCAACATGGATGATCCCGGCACCACCATTCGTACCGAATTACGCAGTGTCGCCTTTGCCGATCAGCTGAGCATGCTCAACGACAGCCTGCTGGTAACGCTTGGTGGCCGCTATCAGGAAATCGAAGACACCAGCTACGATTACAACACCGGCAATCGCAGCAACAAGTACGAAGATAATGCGGTCACCCCATCCGTTGGCCTGCTCTACCGATTGACCGAGTCCGTGTCCCTGTACAGCAATTACATTGAAGGTCTTGTGGCTGGAGGCAATGCCCCCGCTGACAACAATGGGCCCGTGGCCAATGCGGGTGAAACCATTGCCCCCTTTAAAACCGAACAAGCCGAGATCGGCATGAAGTTTGACGCTGGTAACCTCGGCGGCAGTGTCTCTTTGTTCCAGAGCGAGAAGCCCATCACCGGTTTCGACAGCAACAACAAGTTTGAAATCGTCGACGACCAGACCAACAGAGGCCTGGAACTGATGGCCTACGGCAAGCCGCTTGACAGCCTGACGGTGCTGGGCGGTGTCAGCCTGCTCGATACCGATGTCGACGGTGAAAAAGCCATTGGCTCCCCGGACACCCAGGCCAATCTGAACGTGGACTGGGCCGTCCCCGGCACGGAAGGCCTGTCCCTGGATGGACGCATCATCTATACCAGCTCCCAGTACGTCGATGCCGCCAACACCGCCAAGATTCCCGACTGGACCCGCCTTGATCTGGGTGCCCGTTACCTGGTTCCCATCGGTGAAACGAAAATGCTCACCCTGCGCGCCCGGGTCGAGAACGTGGCGGATACCGATTACTGGGCCTCTGCGGGTGGCTTCCCGGGCTCCAGTTATCTGACCGTCGGTGCGCCGCGTACTGTTATGCTCTCCGGCACCTACGAATTCTGAAACAACGGATACGTCCCGGCAGCGCCGGGACCAGCCAGCCTATATGAAAGCCAGCACACTCCGTCGCTGGTCCTGGTGGCACACCTGGACCAGTCTGATCAGTACCCTGTTCCTGTTGATGCTGTGCATTACCGGGTTGCCACTGATCTTTCATGATGAACTGGACAGCGTTCTGCACAGCGACACCTGGCAACCGGCCAATCCCGGTGGTGAGTGGTTGAGTCTGGACCAGATCCTCGATCACGCTGCGGCCAACCGGCCCGGTGACGTTCCGCTTTACATGAGCTTTGATGTGGACCGCCCGGTGATCAATGTGACCACCGGACCGGCACCGGACTCTCCCGGCAGCGACATGCTGATGAGCTCCTTCGATCGCACCAGCGGCGAGCTGGTGCCCTACCACGAGGGGTTCGACATCATGCACTTCCTGCTACAGCTGCATACGGACATGTTCCTCGGCTTGCCCGGCATGCTGTTCCTTGGCGCCATGGGCGTGCTGATGATCATCGCCATCGTTTCCGGTGTGGTGCTCTATGCGCCATTCATGCGAAAGCTGGATTTCGGCACCCTGCGAACGCAGCGGTCCCGCCGCATCAAGTGGCTGGATTACCACAACCTGCTGGGTATCGTCAGCGTGGCCTGGCTCACCGTGGTCGGACTGACCGGAGTGATCAACACCCTGGCCGATCCCATCACCGCCACCTGGCGCAGCCAGGCACTGGCCGATCTCACCGCCGGTTATCAGGATGCGAGCGTTCCCACACCTGCGGAGATGGCCTCCCTGGACGCCGCCGTTGAGCAGGCCGTTGCCGCAGCCCCGGACATGACCCTGCAGTTCGTAGCGTTCCCCGGGGGCTCCTGGTCCACCGACTTTCACTATGCCATCTTCCTTCATGGCAACACGCCGCTGACCTCACACATCATCACTCCAGTGCTGGTGGACGCCCGCACCGGTGAGTTTGCCGACATGCGGGAAATGCCCTGGTACAACAAGGCACTGTCCTTGTCCGGCCCGTTACATTTTGGGGATTACGGCGGGCTGCCGCTGAAAATCATCTGGTTTGTACTGGACCTGTTCACCATTGTGGTACTGGTAAGCGGCCTGTATCTCTGGTGGGTGCGCCGCGGCAATGCTGCACCGGGAGGCGCATGATGAAGCGTATCTTTGCCCTGCCATTACTGATCGCCATCACCAGCACGGTGGGGCTGCTGTCCGCCTTGCTGGGTGACGGGGTGTATGACTGGGTCTCCTGGTTAGGCCTTGGGGTTCCGGTCATTGCCGCCCTGTATGCCTACGCCAAACGTGACTGAAGACGTTATGCTCGCATGATGCCCGCGGCTCACCTGTACGCAGGCAGACGATGCGAGTCAAAAACGTACGGTCACCGCAGAGATGAAGGCATCACGGCTGCCGATAAACCCGTCGTACTCCAGCATGACCGATAAGCGGGGCGTCACATCCCAGTTAGCACCTGCCACCAGATTCCAGCGGTCAGCATTGTTCTGGTCTACTTTGTAATCCAGTACCTGATCCGTTCCCGGAATTGCCAAACTACCGGTGATCACGGTACGGACATCCAGATAGTTACCACCGGCAAACACGGTCATCCGCCCTGCCCGATTCAGCGCAAACCCGCGCCCCACTCTCGGGCTGATGGTCAAGGCTCTGCCATCAAGCACCGCCTTGTCGGAATCCGTCCAGGTTACATTGAACGGCACCAGCAGGAACCAGTCGCGCCAGCCTGACGCCACCACGCCGCCCACACCATAGTTCTTCGGACTGAGATCCGCCGTCACCGGGAAGCGTACTTGCTTGTTCTCGAACAGGTAACAGACCGCTGGCCGAATCACGCCTGTGCAATCCTTTCCGATCTGGCCAAGCATGGCATTGCCATCAATGGCGATGTCCAGATCCAGGTCGCCGTTTACCTGCCCAACCGTACCGTACAGATTCAGAAACGGCAGCACCCAGGCATCGATCTTCAACTGTTCGGTAATCAGATCACTGTCCGCGCCAAAGAAGACAAAGTCATAGGGACGTGTGCCATTCCCATTGAATCCCACCTCCAGGTGGTCAATACGCATCTCCTGACGCACATCGGCACGAACGACACCAATGCCCCAAGGCATTGGCAGATTGAATCCACGCTCGACCGCCCGCTTGCCAAGAAAGGGCAGCGTGTGGGCCCAGTAGCGCGGCGCATCCCCATCAGGGCGATGGGCTGAATTACGGCTGGGGAAGTTATAACGGGACAATGCAGTGTTACTGAGACGGTGATTCACCTTCACCTGGCTGACTTTCATCCCGGCCCCGGCAGACACACCCGAGTCGCTGGACACATACAGGGCCACGTCATCATTGCGGTAGCGCAACATGCCACTTTCACCGCCCACATTAGACGACGCATTGGGCTCGACCAGCCACTTGCCATGATGCAGCTGATCAATCAATTCAGGGTCATGAATGACGGCCAGAAAGCGCCCACCTTTAGCGCCAAGACCAAAGCCCATCCGAAGAGAATGGACATCAAGATACAGGCGCGACTGGTCGCGGTTATCATGCAATACCGCAACTGCGTTACTGCCGCCCAGTGGACCGAGCAAGAGTACATCGGTGGTGCCGACCAGATAGCCCGCGGCCTCCTCGATTTCCTGATCCAGCGCGGGGACTTCCTGTACAAACCGACTGAGTGCGTCCCCGGTTTTCCAGTCGACCTGCGCACGCACCTGATCCAACTCATTGGCTGGCAGGCTGGAACACCCCCCCAGCACCATAAGCGACATCAACAGCCACCCGAAAAACAACCCCGTAACCCTTGGCATACCACCGCATTCCCATTGCTTTTTGCCATGGTGGCCGGAATGGGGGCGGCTGTCACCCCATCAGGAGTGCGTCCACGGCCCGGGCGGCACTCTGGCATGCCCCTTCCATCGTGGTCGTCCATTCCGTGTTGGTCCAGTCACCGGCAATGGCCAGCCCCGCCACCGACGTTTTCTGATCCGGGCGAACCCCTGCCGTTCCCGGGCGTTGGGCAAAGGTGGAATTGGGCATGCGCACAATATGACTGTGAATCACCTGGGCATCTCTGGCCTTCGGATAATAACGACGCAACATATCCATCTGGATAGCGATGATCTCGTCGTTGGACTTCTTGATCAGCTCGTAGGAGGCCGACACCGTCGTCGAGAAGAACCAGTTGTCGGCAGGCTTACGCCCATGCATACGCTGACGGTCCCACACCTGTTCGAGAATCCCCTCTCCGTCGTAAAGAATTTCGCCCCAGTCTTCCATGCCGATATCCCGATCCAGGTACAGATTGACGCTGACAATGGGCACCGGGGTCAGCGCCTCCACGGCACGCTCAATTTTTTCGTACTCTGGCATTTGTTCCAGCAAATCCTTCACCTGCCACACCGGCACCGCACAGATCACCGCATCCGCCTCCAGCATTTCTCCATCACGCAGGGTGACGCCTTTCACCACACCCGCCACGATATCAACGCTCTTCACCGGGGAGCGGGTACGCACCGACACATTATTCAGTCGGAAGAAGGATTCGGCGCTGCGCACGAACAGGGTATCCAGATCGACCGTCGGGTAACCGATAGAGACCGGGGTGCGCATCTTCACTCCCTTGCGAATCCCGGTCACCAACAAATCCGCTGGCACTTTCGCCGATGAGATATCGGGCTTGTCGCCGGTCAAACCGATCACAATACCGTCCCACATTGCGCGGCGTGCGGACAGCGGCAGCCCCACCCGATCGAACCATTGCTCAGCGGTAATTTGATCAAGATCGGCAGGTTGCTTCAGCGCTTCTCGAAAAAGCCGTGCCTGGGCACGGGCAGTACGCAGTTTGTCGAGCCCCTTTACGCCAGGCAGGTCGCCGGCCATGGCCCGCAGCCCATCCAGGCCCCAAAATGCAGTTCGGCGGGTTTTCCCCCCTGGCATACGGGCCGTCATGTGACCGGGAAATTCAACGTGGTGGCGGGTTCCAACGCTGTCCAGATAGCGGAACAGATTCTCGTAACCACTGGCAAACACATGCTGCCCATTGTCGGGGACGTCGTTGATTTCCTTTTGCGGGATAGCGATGGTGCGACCACCCAGTGCGCCACGACGCTCCAGCAGAGTGACCTCATGTCCAGCTTCGGATAACCACACTGCCGATGCCAAACCGGACAGACCGCCACCCACAACAATGCATTTCATCGCAACCCCTCACAAGCTCATCCCTGATGGAACAGGGAGAGTAGCAAGGCAGATTGCAGGCGGGGACACACAAAAAAGAGGAAGATGAACACCCCGCAGGGAATGGCCCCAAATGACATCAAGCACATTCCACCCTCAACAATTGTCTTGTCCCGCTGTGGCTGTCTCTACTGTGGATGTTGCCCCCCGCCGCTAACGACGGGGAGCAAAGAGCGTGCGCCTGCCGGATGACCTCAATGATCGTCAGGGTAGCCTCGCACCAGCAAGCGTCTCACTTGACGACGGGTTCCGGACAGCGTCATCACGGTAACCACGAACCGTTTACGCCATGCCTTGTGGGCAATCCGCATCACTGCGGCTTCGCGACTGAAGAATCGCACATGCGCGCCACCGTACGTCTCCAGGGTAAACCCTTCTGCATCGCCGAAGTGATCGTACAGAAGCCCACTGACCTTGCCGGAAATACGCAAGGCGCGGCTTTTATCAGGATCGGCGACACCACCGGTCTCTCCAAGCCAGTCATCCTCGCCCGGCTCCAGGAAGGGGTCCTCTGCGCCGTGAGCGCCACCGTCACCGGGCTGGTGTCCGGCGTTTCCACCCGGATGCGGCTTGCCTGCATCGCCAATCTGCCCGTCCGGGGTCACAGGAATAGCGAACGGGTCTCCGCCCAGCCCCTGAACCTTTTTGATCATTAATTCCACGTAATAACGCAAGGTGGCAGACCAACGGCTGCTACGACGCAGTCTTGCCAGGCGCCAACGAAACACCGACAGCAAACGGAGATGGTGGACCAGCATTTCCTCCTTGACCGACACCGGTACGCCCAGCTGAAAACTGCCAATGGTTTCCCGCCAGAGTCCGGACTGACGTCTGGCCTGCTCAACCGCTTTCGGATCAGGATGGGTAATAATCACCGCACCATCGCCGGCCATATCCAGCGCCGACAGCTCCGTAATCAGGGTGCGGTTGTCACCCAGATCATAGCTGCCCTGCATGGTGGACTTTTTACGGCTGCGGGTTCGGGCGGAAGCCTTGGCCCGGGGTTTTTCCAAACTGGCCACCAGTTTCTCTGCCGTCTTGCGATCAATAAATTCCGTGCGGGCAGGAGGAACAGGCACCCGCCGCTGCCGGTTAGTAACTTGCCGAACGGCCAGATCGAATCGCTGGCCTTTCTTGATGCCCAGAGGGAACTCCACAATGACCACCCCGGTACGCCGATACGGGCTGCGTGGCACCGGTATATATCGTGTTCCCCCACCCGGTACCGTGATGGTATGCGCCCCTTCCACACGAATATCGTGACGGGGATAAAAGCGATCAGCCAACGCCACCACCTCTTGCGCCTGCCAGTCCGGAATGTGCAGGCTTGTCCAGGTCCCCTCGGGGACACTGCCCAACCACTCCAGCAACAACTCGTCCGGCCACAAAGTATCGGTAATTGGCCCCGGGGCTGCCTCGATCTCAAAGGTATGGAAAGCCTGCCGTGAGGCCTCCAGGCCCGGGTTCGCCACCGCACTCATGGCCAGATTTCGCTGCGACAGTTTGTCCGAAGTGGAAGGCCTGGAACCATTGGGAATCGGCGTTCCTGCGAACTCAATCTGTGCCACCAGACACTGGTGCTCGCCCATCAGTAAATCCTGGAGGGGTTGGTTCGGTCCACCGGACAGGGGCGTTTGCGGCACATAGGGGTCGCTGAGATTGTTATCAATCAGCGCGCCAAAGAAAGTCGATACTTCGCTGTCACCAGAACTTATATTCCTGACGTTATCAGCATCCGTCTGGTTTTCGGGATCGGCGGTACGTTGTTGCGAGAAGAACGGGAAAGAAAGCCATTCATTGCCACTGGCGGTCACCCCGGGAATGGCAATGGGGTCCGACCCTGTGGTGCGCTTGTAGCCTTCCTGGGGTTCGCCGCCTTGCGGGTGTTGGTAAGTGAGTGCCGCTGTCGTCTGCGAAGTAAAGATGCGGAAAAATACTCGTACCTGGCTGGCCGAGGCCGAGTCCTCACTCAGCCGTACCCGCGCAATGGCAAAGTTGTAGATCTTCTTTCCGGATTCGGTGGTGAGTGCGAATGGGCTCAATGCGGACTCGGACTGTGCAATGCTCAGGCTCTCGAACTGCGCCACAGAAATGCTGTCCATCACCTCACGAATGAAGGTGTAGGCCTGCGCCTTGCTGGCATTGTCGGGAAGGCTGACACCAAACTTCGACGTCCCCGCCACGACGGTGAATACCCGCACATCCGAACTGAGCCAGGTCTTGGCGCCATCCGCGGCCAGATCCAGCATGAACGGATTGGCAGCCTTCACCAGTTGCAGCCAGGCCGAATCGGTAAGCGGATCAGCCACCGCCGGTGACGACAACGACGCCAGCACCGGAAAGTTCATGAAATCGTCGGGAAATCCGAAAGCCGACTCGTCCACAAAGCGCACCCGATAGGTAAACGTAAAGCGCTGTATCTGATCCGGCAATCCCGGCGCGTCGGAATCGATTCCAGTGGGCTCGATTTCGATACCACTGGCGCCGCTCACCGTTACTGTCGGCGCCCAATCTTCCAGTTCGGATTGCGATGGCATCAGTGAATCAATCGGGCCGGCGGGAAACTGGTCAGGCTTGAGCGCATCCACAGTGACCAGGATCGCCCCTTCAAAAATCCCGGCTCCAGACACTTCATCCTGACTGAATGTACTGCGTTCCAGAATCAGGCGCACACGGGGTCGAGGGCGCGCCAGCCATTGGGTGATATTGACAAAGACGGCCTTGATATCCGCGAAGGTATCTTCCGCACCCGGATAGCCGAATCCCTCCCCCTTGGCCGCATCGGGGCCGGTGCGGTCCATCTGTTCAGGCGTGACAATATCACCGTCACCAGTGAGGTTGATGTCGATGTAATGATGAAAGGTGGAACCGGTCACTACCCTTCCCACTCCAACCTTTCTGCCATCATAGACACAAAGCGTGTTGACGGTTTTTGGCCCGGACACCGCCGTATCTACATCAGTATTGGTGGCGCCATATTTCTGCGTTTGCTCCAGCCCCTGCCCTGTGGCGATCACTCTTGGCGTTTCGCGTTCACCCTCTGCCAGTGGAAACTCGATAAATCCGGGTGCCACGCCTGCCGGCAACGAATGGGTGTAATAGGACTCGGACAGATCACCATCACCAAGGGTTTGCCCCTCATGCATATGGTCCGGGTAGACAATAATGTCTTGCCCTCCCCGCCGCAGGATCGGGTGTGCCGGGGAGTCCAGCGGCATGATTGGCTGTGGAATGGAGTCGGACTGGTTTTCAAAATACACATGTCCATCATCCGAACCATCATTGTTCAGGTCATAATTTCCAAGTGGGTTTTTCTGAACGGTATCGGCACGATCAATACCGACCACCGTATGGTTTCGGGGGAAATCCGCGGGCATGGGTGAGTTTCCATCGCCGTCCCCAAACCAGGCCCGCATGGTACGTACTCGTGGAATATGCCCACACATATCCGCCCCGATGCTGTCATGATCACCGGTGGCAAACACCCCGCCACCGGCATCCATAAAAACGGTGATCGCCCCCATTTCGGCATTCGTCAGCGGGTGATCACCACTCGGGGCTGTGGAGCCTGGAAATGCATTTCGACCGTGATGGCCAATCAGCCAGATCACATCGAAATCCAGCAGATTCACGCTGGTCGCAAAATTGAAGTCCGGTATATCCCCATCGCCATTGGCATCCCGATGTGCCCGGGTGACCTGCATGCCTGCTGCTGTCAGCGTGTTCACAAGCGTCAGATAGGTGAAATCCTTGACTGCGGCGGGTTCCTCAAATCGATAGCTGCCGTCGAGTACGACAAGTACGTTGATAGTCATGTCGGGTAGCCTCCCTGCTAACCACAAAAAGCCGACATGGACGGTGCGACTGACGATGGTGGCGGAAACCACCACGCCCCCTTCCCTGCTGGACAGGCCGGGGAAAGCAGGCCATCTCAAATTACCTATGGGGAGGCGGGTTTCAGTCATTGCCGAATATCGGGCGACGTCCATGTCACCTGAGGCGTTATGCATCGCGCATAACACCAATCCGGCCTTCATCGTGAGCCTGTGTTGAATGTCCTGCTGTGAAGTAGGTGGCAGACTGGGAAACTGATACGCCTGTGCCAGAGCAACACTGAACCATGCTCACTCAGCTCAAGTTCCGTGTTCCCCTGGGCCTTGTGCTGAAACGCCACCACAAAGGGGAAAGCATCAGAAGATGATCTCCATGATACGGCGCATCAGGGTATAGGGCAGCAGACGGGCCGAGAGAGTCGCGAGCCAGTTGATCAGCCCGGGGACAACTTCACGCCGCCCGCGGTGCAGGCCGTTTAACGCTGACCAGGCCACCGCTTCACTCTTGCCGGTGAGCAGCTTCGCGAGCAGGTTCCGCTGGTGCCCCGCCACTTCAAAAAACTCGGTTTCGGTGGCGCCGGGTGACACAACCGTGACCCGCACCCCTGCCGGCCGCAACTCTCCGTTCAAGGCATAACCCAGCGCCCGCACATAGTGTTTGCAGGCGCTGTAACCGGCATAGCCCGGAATCGCCATGTGTCCGGCCACTGACGCCACCAGCAGCACATAGCCTTCGCCCTGGGCCTGCATTCGGGTGGCAAAATGGTGAGTGAGGTGCGTCAGGGCGGTCATGTCTACGTCCATCATGCCCTGCAAATGGTCCCAGGGCATCGCCACAAACGGCTCCTGCAGCCCAAGACCGGCATTGTTGATGAGGATGTCCACTTTCACCCCGCGCCCATCCAGCGCATCCAACATGGCCTGCCGTGACACCGGGTCCATCAGGTCACAGGGCAACACCAGCACATCCACCGAAAATTCCGCCAATAGCGTATCCCGCAGGGATACCAGACGGTCCTCCCGGCGGGCAGTGAGCACCAGGTTCGCCCCTGCAGCGGCCAGCAACCGGGCGTAATCCTTCCCCATGCCGGAAGAGGCCCCGGTAATCAACGCAGTCTTGCCAGAAAAACGCTTCATCTCCACCTTCCCTTGTCACACCAGCCGTCAATGTCGCTGCAGGTATCACTGCGAGCAGCAGCAAATTGCCAACAAGAAGGTGATGATTCAACCAAACGGGGAAACACCGGGTGACCAAAAATCGATGGAAGCGACCAAAGTGATCCCGTTCAGAAACGATCACGCTGGGCAACACTGCCACCCCTCGAGAAAAAGCCGCAAAAAAAACTGAATTCGCACGGACAAAAACGATCAAGCCCGGTAAATACCGGCTTCACAGCCCCTCAGGGGAGACAAGACAGGAAAGATCAGAAAGTGGCCAAATACATGCCCATCTTTATTCCTGATGAAATGAAGGCCGCAAGGCCAGCACCACAAAGCTGACAGCCACCGCGAGGATTTCCAAGGCCAGATACAGATACATAAAGCCATTGGCAGATCCATCCACGATCAGGCCATAGCACCGCCCCACCGCCATGCCGCCAAGCACCAGTATCACAGCCCATACCCCCGCGCGCACCGTTGTCGGCTGGGCCGCCAGTTTGAATAACAGGCCAGCAAGGCCCAGCGACAAGCCCCCATAGGTGGCCCGTACATCAATCATGGCCGAAGGCATGATGGGCACCTCCCCCAGCTGTCGCAGCAGAAAGGTCTCCGGCCAGAACAGAAACACCGTCCCGTAGGCCAGAAACACCACCGCGACTACTCGTACCAGTATTGCTTGCATGCGCAGCCTCCCTGCCCTGAATTAGTGATCGGTAGAATCAGGCGAGTGTTCGTCTGCTGAGAACAGTGCAAACAAGGCTTCACCAGTGAGATTGCGGGTCTGTTCAGCAAAGGAATAGAACGGGGGTTTGCGGTCAATAAAGACCTGCTCTGTCAGTTGCCAGTTTTCGCATTCCTGAAACAGCCCCACGGGGATCGCGGTGTGCCCACCTTCACGGAGCCGGTAAAAAAGGTGCGTGCCACACTCCCGGCAAAATCCTCGCTCGGCCCAGTCCGAAGAACCGAACACGGCCACTTTTTCCTCACCAAACCACTGCACGCTTTCTTCACACTCTACGGCCAGCAACGGCCCCCCTCCCCACTGCCTGCACATATCACAGTGACAGGCGCCTACATGCAGGGATTTTGGGGTGGCTGTCAGGGAAACTTCACCGCAAAGACAGCGGCCAGACATCGGGTTTACATTGGGCATGTCGCACTCCATCCGTGGTGATACTGCCTCGATGCTCTACACTTTACTCCCTCAACTGCGCCCTGTGCAGTCTTGATGTGGCATCGCCCGGAGCCAGACCAGAGGTTGAAAGGGCACGCCACCTGAAAGCGATCTACAGCAGGGATCGCAGGGTCAGATAAGCCAGCGCCAGTAGCACACCGAGGCCCTGAAAAATCACTACCATGACGGCCGCCGGCTGTGTCCACTCAACATGATTCAGGGCCAGCACGACCAGTCCGACAGCGATACACGCCCAGCCCGCCAACGAGGCACCGATGAACAGCAGCAGCAGGCCAAGAAACGCATCCAGCATCGCCACCATGATGACCGGCCAACGTGCCATCAGCGTTTGTCCACCGCCTCGATATCTGGCAGCGGCCAGCGTTGCTCAAAGTACCCTTCCAGCGGCGCATAGAGCCGGAAATACACAAACCATGAACGCCCAGGCACGGTAGGGATCCAGTTGTTTTCAAACCCTTTCGGTGCTTGAGGCGCGAAGTAGATATCCACCGAGCCATCATCATTGGTCACCAGATCCTGCCGGGACGAGCGATCCGCAATCTTCTTGTCGTTCTGGATGATGCCGCGCGTCCCGGTATCGTATACCGTCACCGACCAGAACTGCTTTGCGGGCGGATCTGCAGGTACGCGCAAACGGTAGGTTTTACTGCCATCAAAGGCATGCCCTTGCGCATCCCGATAGGTAGACAGATAGGCCTGCCCCACCCCCGGGGTTTTCGTCACCATCCCCTTGGAAAGCGCCACGGCTTCATAGAAATACGCCGCCCGTTCGTCAAGCTGGCTATAGTCCTCAAGGTCCTGCTCAGGGTCCGCCATGATCAGGTAGTCCCAGTGCGCATCGTCACGATAGCGAGCGCCGCTGAAACGCTTGTCAAAGGAGTTGGCCTTGGCCATCAGCTCGCCCACCTGAGCCCCTTGTTGCAACAACTGCCGCTGGCGCTCATTTGGGGAGAAGGGTTTTCCACGCTCAATGCCCAATGGCCGTAACATGGCGACAAAGAAGCGGTCACGGTCATCCACTGGCTCGCGATCAATCACGGCAGCCAGCTGCTCCCAGAAAGCCATCCCCTGGGGCAAGGTTGCCGTCTGGGGCTGCGTTGGGACGATATGCTGTGTCGGGGAAGGGTTCGCCCGCTCCGTCCAGGGGTAAGTGCGTAATGCTTTTTCCATGGCGGCGACCTTGTCCGGATCGGTGTCCAGCGCCCGGTAGAAGAACCCGACTCCGTAGGTGGGCGTACGCACCACCCTGACATCCGCAGGCAATGCCTTTGGCGGCTCCTGACCCGGCCCGACCATCAGATACTGTCCGCCCTGCCCCTTGTCGGGCCCGGTAACACCGAAATCGGTTAACGGGCGCTGCCAGAAATCCATGGCAGACCCGGCAATGGCCCCGGCGGGGACTTCCAGCACCATGGGGCCCGACTCAGCCAGGTCCATGAAACCGATGATATAGGGCGTAGTGACATTGGCCGTCAGGAAACGGCTCACACCCTGGTAGCCCTTGTAGATCACAACATCACCGTTTTTCGCGCCAAGTTGCTCCCGCTGCTCGCGTAGCACGTATTCAAACCCAACCGTAGGCAGTGCCCACAAATAGGCCTGGCTGGCGCGCTGAAAGTCCATCGTATCGAACAACGCCTGGGCACTCTCCTGCGTCAGCACACCCAGCTCCAGTTCAATTTTGCCGATACGGGTATCCACTTGTTCCGTATCCGGCGTATCCGTTGCTGTCTGAGCCGTATCGCCCGGGCTCGTTTGTGGCTGCAACCGGGCGGGGTCATCGTCGCGAGGATCCGAACTATCGGAACAGGCAACCAGCATCATTAACAGAGCGGGAAACAACCATCCTTTGTTCATTGCATCAGTCCTGGTCAGTGCGTAAAAGCGAGCGCGACAGCATGGCCGCGCAAACTGCCTATCAAGGCTGTCGGTCGAATGCCTTTACTCCGGTCAGGAGTCAGCCCCCCGAAAGAAGTCTTGCGCCAGCAAGTCTCTGGCAAAGGCATTGTGCACGTTGCCGGTAACGCAATAGTGACCGAATTGCCCATGATAGGTATTGGCAAAAACATACTGCCAAAGACGTAACAGGAAAACTGTCGACATTGACCGGTTATACCCCGGACAGGGACACTCATCACACAGGATAGCCATCAGAAGGAATTACCGATGCGAATTGCCATTGTCGTGCTGGCCCTGCTCTGCGTGGGCCTTGTCGTCATGACGCAACTTGGAAGAGAGGCCGGGACAAGCGTTGCCACACAGCCGAATGCAGAGGCAGCACCAAACCGCCCGCAAGTCACAGAGCCTGCAGGGAGCGCGAAAAAAAAGGAAGAACCCAAAAGCTTTGTGGAACAGATCCAGAGTCTAGAAAACCACAGCAAGCCCACAGACTCACAATAAAGCCGCTCAAGCGTCAGGGCATCTCCTGACGTTTTTGCGCCACCAGCCAGGTGTGCAGCTCGGGATACTGGTCATACTCAAGATGGCGGCAAACGCAGCCGAGCCGCGCCAGCACGGCCAGATACCCCTCGATGCCCAATGAGGCGTAATACATTTCTGGCCCCATGAAATCATCACGATGATCACCCGGCGCATCGGTTCCACCAAAGGAAAAGATCAACACCCCACCGGGGGTCAGGCTCTCCACCAGACGCGTCAGCATGTTTTCCTGCTCACTCAGGGGCACATGCCACACACTGTCCCAGGCCGTGATGAAGGTATATTGGCCCGGGCTACGCCAGTGGCAAACGTCCTGATGATGGAACGTTACCTGGGGATGACGCTCGCGGGCCAAGGCCAGCATTTTGCCGGAGACATCCAGCCCTTCCGGTTGAAAACCTTCTTCAAGCAGCAAATCAATAAACCGGCCTGTGCAACCGCAGCCCACATCCAGCGCCCGCCCCTGTTGAGTGACAAATTGCAGCGCCCGGCGATGCGCCGCCATACCATTATCACGATTGAACCTGTCACTTTCCCAGAGGTGGGTAATAGTGTCGTATTTCTTGCCGGTCTCAACGGGGTTCATGGCGTTCCACAGGCTTACCTGTCATAAAAACCCAGGCGAAAAAAAGCATGAATGCAAGATCATTCAATCCGTAAATACTGTAGAAGATTCCTGCAAACAGATCCTGTTCATACACCAAACCCAAGCTATGATTCGACATCCACAGCCCCCACGCTACCACATACACCAGCTTTTCAATGGCAAAGGCCGCCGCCAACCCACGAAGATCTGCCTTGATAAAGGCCGCCCCCAAATACGCCAGCCCCCACACTACGATCATTAATAGCCCAAAGTTGGACATGACCACCGGATCAGCCTGGTTGATGGCGTCATTGGTGAAGACACGGGAGAAAAACAGTACACCACCAATATTCATCAATGCAGCAGCGATAAAACCGTTTCGGATCAAGTTGCTATTCATTTTTTCCCCATGGGAACAAATTATTGTTTCATATACCCGGATGACCACATCAGATATTCATCAGTGCTGTATCTGCTTGAGAGGCTACTTCGGGAAGCCCATGAACGCATCACTGGCCGAAGAAACTCAGCGATAAAGCGACCACCCAGGATCGTGAGCTACCTCATACCCCCAATGCAGTGTTGATTCCTGTTGTTTCATTTTCTCAAGCACTCCATCAACCGTATCAGGCTGTGCAGTGTAGAAAACAAGTTGGCGCATTCTCGGGACAGTCAAAACAACAGCAATGACAGAATCAGTGTTTTTTAGAGCTGCACCGACCTTATCTTCAAATTGATGCAAGTCATTAGATGCTTCAGCTATAGGGAATCCGTTCTCATCAACTCTATTAATTCCTATCGCAATCATCACCCGATAAGGATAAGCCTCGCGGCTCTTTGCCACCGCCAACGCCCCGCGGTTTTTCCTCACTATCAAGGGAGCGCCATCAACGGAGCCACGGCTAACAGCCCAGGATTCTTTTGGGTCATCGGTTGCTATTTGGCTTCTGGTGCAAGCCAGCAATGCCAAAATCACAGACACCACCACAAACATTTTTATAATTTTCACGACTATCCATGTCCCTATTTTCTTCAACAACTCGGCATTACAGGATAATGATATCCAGCAGAAGTCGGGGTTAGCCTTTATTCTTCCAATCCAGACTATAAAGGTCATCCCTGCGATCGCGCAGATTGGTGACCGACCCTTCCCGGTGCAGCAGTTTCAGTTTTTCCAGATCCACATCCGCAAACATCAGCATTTCGGTGTTGGGTACCGACTCACTGATGATGGCATCGTGGGGAAAATAGAAATCGCTGGGGGAAAATACCGACGACTGGGCGTACTGGATATCCACCGCATCCACCCTGGGCAGGTTGCCCACCGAACCAGCGATGGCCACGTAACATTCGTTTTCGATGGCGCGAGCCTGGGCACAATGACGCACCCGCAGATAACCATTCTTGGTGTCAGTCCAGAACGGGACGAACAGGATATCCATCTTTTCTTCGGCCAGCAGACGGCCCAGCTCCGGAAACTCCACGTCGTAACAGATCAGAATACCGACGCGACCGGCATCGGTATCGAACACCTGTACCTTGTTGCCGCCCTGGATCACCCAGTCCCGACGCTCATGGGGCGTGATGTGAATCTTGTACTGGGACTCCACCGACCCGTCACGGCGCATCAGATAAGCGACGTTATAGACCTTTTCATCTTCGATCACCGGCATGGAACCACCGACGATATTGATGTTGTAACTCACGGCCATATCCGCCAGCGCATCACGCACCTCATTGGTAAAGCTGGCCAGGAAACGCACCGCTTCCACCGAGTTCAACTCCGGACGCAGGCCCATGAGTGGCGCACTGAAAAATTCCGGTAGCACGGCAAAATCCGCGCGGTAATCCGATAACGCGTCGATAAAGAATTCCACCTGGTTAAGCAGGTCCTGTACATCCCGTGCAGCCCGCATCCGCCGCTGGACGACACCCACCCGGACCACGGTGCGACGGGGCCACTCGGTATCTTCATCTTCCGGTTCATAAAGAATGTTGTCCCATTCCAACAGCGTTGCGTACCCGCGAGAGTCTTCATCCTCCGGCAGGTATTGCTTCATGAGACGTTTCACATCGAAGCCATTGGACAGCTGAAACGACAGAATAGGGTCATAGATTGCGCGGGCTTCTACCTGCTCAATGTATTCGGTGACCTTCATCTGGTCTGCGTATTTGGAAAAGCCCGGCAAACGACCACCGGCCAGAATGGCACGCAGATTCTCTTCCCGACACAGCTCCTTGCGCGCCTCGTAAAGCCGGCGCCCCAGACGGTAACCGCGGTATTCCTTGTCCACAAACACATCCAGACCATAGAGCGCATCCCCCTTGCGGTTATGGGAACGCACCTTGTCGTCGGTGATCAGGTCTTCATAGCGGTGCGGGTTGGAGAAGCGGTCGTATTTCACCTTGATGGTTAGCGCGGTTGCCACCAGCTCCCCATTATCCTCGATCACCAGCTGCCCTTCCGGAAAAATACGGATCAGGGTGCGAATGGTGTCTTCCGGCCAGGCCCCGCCAATGTCGTGATAGACCTGGTCCATCAGTCGTGCCAGCGCCGGGTAGTCCTCTTCGGTCAGGGTGCGCAGGCGCAGGCGGGTCGTTTCTTCAGCCATAACAACTCCTTGTGGATGCGCTGCACGCTCTATGCCGAGCGCTGCAGCACATTAAACATCAACAACATTACCGCTTTGAGGCCGGGCTCTATCAGGCATTCAGCGGCGGGAACGGGATCAGCCAACTCATGGCACGATTGTGCAGCGCATCGGGGCCTGTGGGATAGAGGCCAACGCCATCGGGACGAATAAAAATCACCCCTCCATCATTCAGTGCGACGTAGCCGGAAGCATGCTCACGCACAAACCCGCAGGCTTGCCCCCAGGACGGTTGCAGCGAGGGTGGAATGCTTTCGTAGCCAATGACACCATTGGCGAGGGGGTCATCGATGGCGACCCGGTCACGATAGAGGCCAATAGCATCTTCCCCCACCAGCAGCACCATGCCCTGATGGAAGTGCAGCAGGGTCACATTGCCACGGCCGTTGAGAGTCAGATTTTCCTGGCGATCGATAATGGTATCCATAAGCAACCTTGGCAGATTGGGCAGATAAATGGCTGAAAACATTGTAATACTTACCGGCGCGGGAATCTCGGCGGAATCCGGCATCAAGACGTTCCGGGCGTCAGACGGCCTGTGGGAAAACCACCGGGTCGAAGATGTGGCCACACCCGAAGCCTTCTTTCGCAACCCGCTGATGGTGCAACAGTTCTATAACACCCGCCGCGAGCAATTGCTCAGCGCTGCCATCAAGCCCAATGCCGCGCATCAGGCCCTGGCACGGCTCGAAACGGCCTGGCCGGGACAGGTTCTGCTGATCACCCAGAACATCGACAACCTGCATGAACGGGCAGGCAGTCGCAACCTGATCCACATGCATGGGGAACTGCTCAAAGGGCGCTGTCAGACCAGCGGTGGGTTGCTGGAGATTGATCACGATCTGACACCGGCGCTCCCCTGCCCGCTCTGTGGGAAACCCGGCTGTCTGCGCCCCCATGTGGTGTGGTTCGGGGAAATGCCCCTGCAAATGGAGACGATCTACCAGGCGCTGGCCCGGTGTGACCTGTTCATCAGTATCGGCACCAGCGGCAACGTCTACCCGGCGGCAGGTTTTGTGGAAGAGGCCAATCGTCACGGCGCGCACACCATTGAGCTCAACCTGGAGCCCTCACAGCGACTGACCGCCTTTGCCGAGCACCGTCACGGACTGGCCACAGATCTCGTGCCCCGCTACGTGGATGAGCTGCTTGCCACCTGAACCTGCAGTGGCCCACGTGCTCGCCAGACAAAGCAGGATCAGGTACAGAACCTGCGGATGGCAGGCCTGCAACAGACACCAATATTGAGGGTTTCTATCACCGGCAGAGGCGGCCTCATATTTCTATAAGCCGCTGTTTCCGCTAGACTGCTGGACCTCTAAGAAGGGAGAGTCAGCCAGGGGCGCGGCCTCCAGCAACGACAGGTAGCAAAGACCATCATGACCGATAAACAGGTAGACGATCTCAATATCGCCTCACAGGAACTCCTGATCACCCCGAATGCGCTGAAAGAAGAGCTGCCGCTCTCGGACAACGCGCGCAAGACGGTGATTGAAGGGCGCGAGACCATTCGCAACATCCTCGACCGCAAGGACCACCGTCTGTTCGTGGTCATCGGCCCCTGCTCTATCCATGACACCAAGGCGGCCATGGACTACGCGCAAAAGCTGAAAGCACTTGCCGAGGAAGTGAAAGACACCATCTACCTGGTGCTGCGGGTCTATTTCGAGAAGCCACGTACTACAACTGGCTGGAAGGGGCTGATCAACGACCCCTACATGAATGATTCCTTCAAGGTGCAGGATGGTTTGCATATCGCCCGCAAGCTGCTGCTGGACGTGGCCGAGCTGGGTCTGCCGGCCGCCACCGAAGCACTGGACCCAACCACCCCCCAGTACATTCAGGATCTGATCGCCTGGAACGCGATTGGCGCCCGTACCACCGAAAGCCAGACCCACCGGGAAATGTCGTCCGGTCTGTCCAGCCCGGTGGGCTTCAAGAATGGCACCGATGGCAGCCTGGATGTGGCCGTCAACGCCATGCTGAGTGTGCAGTCCCCACACCGCTTCCTGGGTATTGATCCGGAAGGCCGTGTGGCACTGACCACCACCAAGGGCAACCAGTACGGTCATGTAGTACTGCGCGGTGGCGGCGGCAAGCCGAACTATGATTCCGTATCCGTGGCCCTGGCCGAAAAAGCGCTGGAAAAAGCCGGCGTCTCCACCAACATCATGGTGGACTGCTCCCACGCCAACTCCAACAAGGATCCCGGCCTGCAGCCTCTGGTGATGGAAAACATCGCCAATCAGATTCTCGAAGGCAACCAGTCCATTGTTGGCCTGATGGTGGAATCCCACCTGAAATTCGGCAACCAGAAGATCCCGGCCAACCTGGATGACCTGGAATACGGTGTGTCCATTACCGATGGCTGTATCAGCTGGGAAACCACGGAAGAGTCCATCCGTGACATGGCCAGCAAGCTGCGCGAGGCGCTACCCAAACGTTTGGGCTGATCCACTGCCGAGCACTGAAAAGCCGCCTTACTGGCGGCTTTTTTATGGTTCAATCGTCCACAGCCCCCCCTTCCGTAGGAGCGTCGCTGGCGGCGCGATAACCCACGTCGTTAAAGACGGATTTACCACAGAGGACACAGGGTCCACGGAGCAAAACCGTCTTCCTCAGCGAACTGTGCCCTCTGTGATAAAGATACTTTTGATCCTGGTCTGGGATCGCGCCGCCACCGAGCGTAGCGAAGGAACGCCCGCAGGGCGGCCCGGAGGATGAGCGAAGCGAATAACCGACGCACCTACGGCAAGTAAGGGTATTAAGTCGGGCCTTTCCCGCTAACCCACGATAAACCAAAAAAAAACCCGGCGATAAACGCCGGGTTTTTTGAGGCTGTTTCCTGACAGGCAGGTTTACATGAAACCGCCAAACAGGGTATCAAACAGCTCCGTCAGGGCACTGGTATCAAGAGTCGGTTCTTCCGGTGCTTCCTGGTTGATCAGACAGCCCAACCCCAGTGTCAGGGACAGATTGCCTTCTTCGTTGAAGGCGCTCAGCAACGGGCAGCCTGGCAGCAGGCCAATGCTTTCCGTATTGAGCAGTTCAACGTTGTCCAGTGACTCCACAAAGCAGGCACGCGGATCGACACTGCCAGTCGCAGACGTCTGCGGGCATACCTGTTCGGTCAGCGGATTCGGCTCACTCAGCGGGCCCAGCAGTTCTTCCAGAGCGGCAAGACCTGCTCCCGCTTCTGCCAGACAATCCGCCGGGGTGGTCGGTCCCAAATCACCCGCTGCCGTTTCCGGGCAGAATTGCTCCAGCGCAGGGGCCAGCGGGTTGTCACCACCGCCCGGCATGCCACCGGTCACTGCTTCTTCGAAACAGGCTGCCGGATCCACGGAACCGTCTGCAGATTCATTGGGGCACAGGGCTTCGGTAAGCGGGTTCGCACCACCGATGATGTCCTCAATGTTGCCGAAGCTGCTGCCCGCTTCAGTCAGACAGTCCACCGGTGTGGTCGGGCCCACTTCGGCTTCAGCCGTATTGGGGCAGAACTGCGCCAGTACAGGTGCCAACGGGTTATCACCACCACCCGGAGTACCACCGGACAGGGCTTCTTCGAAACAGGCTGCCGGGTCTACCTGACCATCAGCGGACTCTTCCGGGCAGAACTGCTCAGTAAGCGGGTTGGAACCTGAGATCAGGTCCTG